>JALUBW010000164.1 GCA_027044735.1 Anaerolineales bacterium | reverse complement strand
ATTTGGAAATCTCCAACTAAGGGAGGGAAGGGGGCAGATGAGCCGAGCGTTAGCGAGGCTCATCGGGGGATAGGAGAGATTTGGTAAACGACTGAAGTTTTGTCGGTCAATCAGGCGCTCGTTTTCATGTCATGGCTTCGCCGCCACAGGCGGCGAAGCCATCCCCCAGACGGTGGAGGAAACCGCTTCGGCGGTCTACGACCGCCTCGCGGTGACATAAAGCAAGGGGAACTGCATAACTCCTATTTTTAAACATTTCGCCCGTATTGAAAGGGAAACTTTTGCTTCTGTTTTTCTTGACTTACAGGGTGCCGCCTTTTATACTTGTTTAATGTAATCTTGCAAAGACCTGAATGTGGGGGAGCGATTAGCAGGTTGGATTTTCCTGAACACCTACTTTTGGAAAGGAGGTGAGCCTAACAGAGAAACGATCAAAATGCCCCCAACAAATTTCATCACAATTTCTACATTCTGCAATTTCTCATGGATTTTTGGGCAGGTGAGCGGTTTTGCCTGTCGAAAACCCCTTCACTCTCATAGGAGGAGGATGTATGTCTCGCAGTAAGCTGTATTGGGTTGTGGGGCTGTTTATGGTGATAGGCATGCTGGTCGGTGTTGTGCAGCCGGCCTTTGCAGGCACCTCACAGCCTCCAACCACGGCTTTTAACCACATAGTGACTCGGCCTCAGCACCAGAGCGGGCCGATGTACGTAGTTTATCCCTCAAAACACGACGTTTCCCCGCCCCTGCGCACTTTGAAAGGACATCCACGAACCGCTAAGGAGTTGGCGGAGATTAAACGAATAAAGGCCATTGCTTTGCGGCCATTGCCCAAGATGCTCCGCACTCCTAAGGATGAGGTTACCGACCCCGCGGTCGTGCAAACAAGTGCCGGCAAAAGTGAGTTGGGCGACATGCCTGCGCCGTTGGCTTCGTTTGACGGTATTCACAACACTTACGGGGTGCTTCCTCCGGACACCAACGGCGATATTGGCTACGACCCGAGTACCGGCAAGAAGTATTACTTCCAGATGGTGAACTTGGGCTACGCCGTTTGGGATGTTACCGATCCGGCTAATCCTACCCAGGTTATTGCTCCAACCGATAACAATGCTATGTGGGATGGTTTTGGCGGGTTGTGCGAAACCAACAACGACGGCGACCCCGTAGTGCTGTTTGACCATCTGGCAAATCGCTGGCTCTTCAGCCAATTTGCGCTGGATTTCAGCAACAGTGAGTTTTATGAATGTATTGCCGTTTCCAAGACTGCCGACCCTGCAGGCGAGTGGAATCGGTATGCCTATAAAATCCCCAGCAATTTGATGAACGATTACCCCAAGTTTGGGGTTTGGCCCGATGCCTACTACATGACTGCTAACCAGTTTACCAGCGGTGGCAGTTGGGCCGGCGCGGGCGCCTTTGCTTTTGAGCGTTCGGTGATGCTTGAGGGCGGCGGGGCGCGCATGGTCTACATCAACATCGGCGCGGTGACTAAAGACTATGGCGGTATGCTGCCCGCTGACCTGGACGGCATTGCTCCTCCAGCGGGGACCCCCGGATACTTCGTGGAATGGGACGACAGCAGTTGGTTGGGCGACCCGCAGGACACTCTGCGCATCTGGGAATTCCACGTAGATTGGGATGACGTTAGTGCCTCTACTTTTGGCGCCAACTCCTCGTATGATCCCAACTACATGGTGGGAACTGCGGATGTTGATCCAGATATGGGGAAGGTAACTCAGCCCAACGGTGTTGGCCTTGACACCATTTCCGACCGCTTGATGTTCCGCCTTGCATTCCGTGTTTGGGATGATGGCACCTTCTCCATGGTGAGCAACCACACCGTGGATGCCAATGGCAACGATCGCGCAGGCATTCACTGGTTTGAGTTGAAATGGGATGGCAATACTTGGAGCATGGCCCAAGAGGGTGTATATGCCCCCAATGATGAAAACAGCCGCTGGATGGGCAGCATCGCCATGGATGTGACCCACGATATGGCGTTGGGCTACACCATCGCTGGCTCCTCCAAGTACCCGTCGGTGTACTTCACCGGCCGTTTGCCCGGCGACCCTGCTGGTGAAATGGGCGGCGAGGGTGTAATCGTTGAAGGCGGCGGCTCGCAAAGCCATTCCTCTGGCCGCTGGGGCGACTACAGCATGATGGGAGTTGACCCCGAAGACGGTTGTACTTTCTGGTACACGCAGGAATACTATCCTGCCGACAGCAGCGCCACTTGGTACACCCGCATCGGCGCTTTTAAGTTTGCTTCGTGCACCAATGGCCCCACTGGCTCCTTAGAGGGCACCGTTACCGATGCTACCAGCGGCGATCCTATCGCCGACGCAACTGTAGAAATTACCGACCTGAGCCTCAGCACCACCACTGATGAAAACGGTCATTACGTTTTCGCTGTGGTGCCTGTGGGTAATTACACCGTTACCGCCTCTAAATTCGGCTACACCGAAGATTCGGCAACGGTTGAGATTACCGAAGATAACACTACCTCTCAAGACTTTGCTCTAAATGCCAAACCGCGGCATGAAGTTACTTTCCATGTCACGGATAACGACGGTAACTGGCCGTTGTATGCTAAAGTGGATGTTAGCGGTGATCCAGAAGGCCCCTTCTTCACCGACCCCACTACCGGCACTGTGGTTGTTTCGTTGCCTGAGGATACCTACACCGTCACCGTGCACGCCATGACCGGCGGCTACATTGACGGCAACGATACGCAGGCTATCACTGCTGACACTGATTGGGATTTTGCCCTTGCTGTTGATTCGGTTAAGTGCACTGCGCCGGGCTATGAGTTCCTTGGCGGATTTACCGAAAACTTTGACTCCGCTTGGCCTCCGGATGGTTGGACAATCGTAGACAACGCAGGCACCGGCAATGTTTGGAATACCAACAGCGTTTGGAATGAAGGCAACTACACTGGAGGTTCTGGTGAAGCGGCTACGGTATCCAGCGATAAGGCTGGTCATTCGGATGTTGACACCGAGTTGATTACTCCGGAACTGGACCCGACCACGTTGCCCTCCCTCATATTGTCTTACGATGCCAACTATCAGGAATATGGTGATGATAAGTTGGACTTAGACATCACCACAGATGGTGGTCAAACCTGGACCACGTTGCTGAGTTGGGCCGAGGATCATGGTGCCTTCCGTGGCAAGCCGGGCGAACACGTGACGATAGATCTCTCAAGCGCTGCTACCGGCCCGTTCCAATTGCGCTGGCATTACTACGACGCAAACTGGGACTGGTATGCTGAAATTGATGACGTTGCCATTGGTGGTTGCGTCCGTGTTGATGATGGCATCATTTTGGGTACGGTGACTGATGCCAACACCGGCCAAGAGATGCCCAAAGTTGCGGTTGAGGATGGCAGCGGCAAGCAGGCAAAGTGGTTTGATGCCTCGGCTGATCCGGCTACTCCGCAGCACATGTTTGTGATTTCGGAGAAAACCGGCAGCGTTGAACTGCATACGACTAACTTCCCGCCCGGATACACTGCTGCTTCGGCTACGGTGGATATGACCGCTGGTAGCGCAATTCGGCAAGACCTTGCTTTGACCGCACCGCGGCTCTCCATGGCTCCGGATTCTCTCAGCTTTGAATTTGAATTCCTGAACCCGCGCACCGACAGCGACACGGTTACCTTGAGCAATACCGGCACGGTAGATGCCAATGCTCAAATTTTTGCCGTGAAAGGTGCGGCAATGGTGTTCGGCGCGGCTCCTGAAGAAGGCTTGGAGCGCTTTGATCTGAGCGCTTTGCCTGAATCAGTGGTAAAGCATCTGAACGAAATGGATGCACACAATGCCGCGGTTACAATACCCTCGGTTGAAGATTCGCCTCATATGACCATCTCGGCGGATGCTGGCGAACTTATCAATAGTTGGGATACCGGTTTGCCCTATGCTTGGGGCATCGGTGTTGATAAAGACACCGGCAATCCGTGGATCGGCAACGTCACTGCGGCCGGTAACGGTGGCGAGGACAAGGATTACGAATACACGCCCGATGGCACCCAGACCGGCAACGCCATAGACCTGACCTCGTGGGACACCTACGGATACGCGGCCGATATGGCTTACGATCCGTTTACCCACACTTTCTGGCAAATTGACGTCGGTAGTGACTACTGCATCCATGAGATTGATCCGGTTTCGCTGGTTTCAACGGGCAAGAGGATTTGCAACGACTACAACTTGAGTCTGCGCGGCTTGGCCTTTGACCCGACCACCAACACTTTCATCGCTGGCACGTGGATGTACGGCGGTTACGTGTTCCGCCTTGGGATGAACGGCGCTATTTTGGATTACAAGAAAGTGAGCCTGCCGATCAGCGGCTTGGCGTTCAATCCCTCCACGGGGCACTTGTTTGCGTTGGTTAACACCAATACCCAGAATACCGGCGCATTTGATGTGTATGTGTTGGATGCCGCTCATGGTTACTCTGTGCTTGGCATGTTCAACGTCCATCAGCCGGGCAGCACCGACTCAGTTATAGGCGCTGGTGGGCAGGCGGCAATGGGCTTTGCCTGCGATGGCACGCTCTGGGCTGTTGACCAGATTGCTAATAAAGCGCTCGCTTTCAAGAGCGGTGAAGACGGCTGGTGTGACTGGCAGGCCGACTGGGTAACCGTAGACCCGGCGAATCCCGACGTCGCGTTTGGCGATTCGCAGGATTTGGATGTCCAGGTAGACCTCAGCGGCAAGCCTGCAGGCACGTACAAGGCGCATCTCGTTGCTCTTGCCAATACTCCTTACTATGTTGCTCCGGTGAACATCACCGCTGTGGTCAAACCGCTCAACGATGAGCCGGATGACGCGATCGCGCTGAACGTGCCCGACGGTGTGGTGGTCAATGATGCCAGCCCCTACACCTTCATTAGCACCGACCCGATACCGTCGTGCGTGACCTCGCGCGTTGGCGGAACGGCTTGGTACACGGTTACCACCACCGAGGACAAGACGGTGAACGTTGATACCTTCTCGTCCGACTTTGACACTGTAGTGGCCGTGTACGCCAATTCGCCGGATGCCGCGAACGAGATTGCCTGCAACGACGATGCGAGCGGCACCCAATCGCAGGTTACCTTTGATGCCACCGCCGGCACCACCTACTACATCATGGTGGGCGCCAAGGACGAAGGCACTGACGGCGAATTGCACCTGCACACGACTTCGTTCACCGATGTACCCGGCACTTTCTGGGCTTGGCCTTACATTGAGGCCATCCGGTCACTGGGCATTCAGGGCTACGGCGATGGCAACTATCACCCAGGAGACACCGTAACCCGCGCCCAGATGGCCAAGTTCATCTTGCTGGCCGTGCACGGTGCAGGGTACACTCCGCCGGCGTTTGACACCTACAGTTTCCCCGACATTGCCGACAACTGGGCAGCCGACTGGATTGAGGAAGCCCATCAAGAAGGCATAGTCAACGGCTACTCGGATGGTAACTACCATCCGTCGGATCCTGTGAACCGTGCTCAGATGCCGATATTCGTCTTGATTGCGAAACACGGTGCAGGGTACACTCCGCCGGCGTTTGACAACTACAGTTTCCCCGACATTGTCGGAAACTGGGCAGCCGACTGGATTGAGGAAGCCCATCAAGAAGGCATAGTCAACGGGTACTCGGATGGTAATTATCATCCGGCAGACCTCGTGAACCGTGCTCAGATGGCTATCTTCCTCGCACGCGGCTTTGACCTAACGGTGCCTACTTTAGTAAAGTAGGATGCCGCTAACACAAGAGGCTCGCGATGGGTTCGCCTGTTGCGAGCCTCTTTTTTATCTACTGGTTACACGACACAAAATCAAAGGAGCACTCAATCATCGCCTCATTGATCCACAAATCTCATCTTGCGCTATCCTCTCCATATTTGATCTCTCCCTACCCCCGCTCCGGCGAGGCCTCGCTTTCGCTCAGCCCGCCGGAGCCGCCCCCTTCCCTCCCTTACTTGCACTTTGACAAATTGTTACGACAATCCGAGGCTATGGCCTGGGCCGGTCTCCCCTCTCCCTCTGGGAGAGGGGCCGGGGGTGAGGGCGTAAAAAGCCTATTGGCTTAGCGCCCTCACCACTCCCCCGGACGCCGCCCAGCGGCGTCCACCCCCTCTCCTCTCCCATGGGGAGAGGAGAGGGGGCCGTGGGCTCGCGCGGTTATTGTCGCAACAATTTGGAAATCTCCAACTGAGGGAGGGAAGGGGGCAGATGAGCCGAGCGGAAGCGAGGCTCATCGGGGGATGGGAGAGATTGGGTTGCGGAACAGTGTCTTGTCAGTTCATCAAAGACGTCACTCAATTTTTGTGTCAGGTAGCCAGTTTTATCTATACAGTGCCTACGGTCACACCGTAGATCTCTTTCCCCCTGAGGCCTTGCCCCAGTTGCCGCAGGCACAAACGCGAGAGGTTTTTGCGCTTTTAGGAGCCTTGAAATGAAAATGAAAAAGGGAATGTTCCTTGCGCTAACTCTTTTGCTGTTGGTCGCCTCCGTGGCCTTTCTCGGCAGGGCAAAAGCCGATGAACGACACGGGGGGTGGTTTGATACCATTGAAGTCTCTCAGGTTGCACGCGAAGACGCCGTTTCTGCCCTTCAAAACGACCTCATTGATTTTTACGGCGACCCGATAAGAAATCCAGAAGACAGGGCAGGCATTGAGGGTGACCCCAATTTGAAAGCGGTCAGTTCCACAGCGGTGTTTTATGAAATCACCCTCAACCCCGCGGGGCCGCAGTTCAACGATGGCCGCTTGAACCCCTTCTGGGATGCGCGGGCGCGCGAAGCCCTCAATTGGCTCATAGACCGCGATTACATAGTCTCCCACTTTATGCAGGGCGGTGGCATTCCCCTTTTTGTGCCGCTCACCGCAGGCGGGCCCGACTACAAACGGTACTCCGATAAGATACTCGCTCTGGAGCAATACTATCGCCCGGATATCGCCCGTGCCGATTCGGCCATCTCACAGGTCATGGCCGATTTGGGAGCCGAAAAAGACGATGACGGCAAATGGGTGTATAACGGCGATCCCGTCACGCTGAAGTTTTTGATCCGAAATGATGATGAGGTTCGCACTCAGACAGGGGATTATTTGGCAAACTCTTTGGAAGATTTGGGCTTTACCGTGGAACGCATTTACGGTTCTGCGAGCGAATTAGGCACTTACTGGATACAGTCGGACCCCGCCGATGGGGAATGGTCACTTTATACCGGCGCGTGGGGAAGTTCCGTGGATGTAGAGCGTGATGAGGGATGGATGTTTGGGTTTTTCTACACGGATCTCGGCTTGGATCTTCCCCTTTGGCACGCCTATCACCCCTCCCAGGAGTTTTATGACACTGCGCACGCTTTGTACTTCCGTGAGTACAACTCTTGGGATGAGCGGGATGCTCTTTTCCGCGATGCCTTGGAAATGGCTTTGCAGGATTCTGCCCGCGTCTTTGTTGCTACCACGGTCTGGCCTGAACCTATGAAGGCAAACATACTGGGCGCTATCTCGGATACCCAAGGGATGCTCACGAACGTGTGGCCCTACACTTTGCGGAATAGCGATTCGGTCGGCGGCACACTTCGGTGGGGACAAAGCGCGGTGCTTATGGGGCCTTGGAACCCGATCGCAGGTTCGGTTTGGTTTTATGATAGCCGGATACAGATTGCAACCTCTGATACGGCGCTTCTGAAGAACCCAATCACGGGTTTAGCAATGCCGCAGCGGGTTGCCAGTGCCTCGGTTCTGGCTAAAACCGGGCTGCCAATTCAAAACTCGTCGGATTGGGTAACCCTTAATTTCGCCGATGAAATACCGGTGCCTGACGATGCGTGGGTTGATTGGGATGCGACAAATCAGCAATTCCTGACGGCTCAGCAGGTGTATCCGGATGGCACCACGGCGATGCTAAAATCCACCGTGGTTTACCCGGCAGATTTGTTTGAGAAGGTCAAATGGCACGACGGCAGCCCTCTTAGCGTTGCTGATTTTGTGATGAAGATGATCATGACCTACGATCGCACTAAGCAGGAAAGCCCGATCTATGACGAAAATGCGGTTCTCCCTGCGGGGTTGAAGGCTATTCGCATCACCTCTGTGAATCCATTGACTATAGAAACTTACTGGGATACTTACCATCTGGATGCCGAAAACAGCGTTACAACCTGGTGGCCTGAGTATGATACGGGGCCCGGTGCTTGGCATGTCCTTGCTTTGAGCAATGAGGCTGAGGCCGATGGGAAATTGGCCTACAGCGACAGCAAGCAATCTCAGTATGGACAAACCGATTATGTGTTAGGGGATAGCCTCTCCATACTCCAACAATACCTGCAATCGGCGTTGACCACTCCCTACGTGCCGTATGCTCCTACTTTGGACAACTATTTAGCCGAGGGTGAGGCGGCGCAGCGTTACCAAAACTTGGACAACTGGTACCAGGCGCACCATCATTTTTGGATCGGCACCGGCCCATACTATCTGGATAGCGTTGACCCGGACAACAACGCCCTTACGCTGAAAAACTTTACGGATTTCCCCGACCCGGTAGACAAATGGGTCAACGGAGGGCTGTCGGGCACGGTGGTTAGCGGCTTGGAAAGGGAAGGCGCTCAGTTCGCCGATTCGGGCGAAGAAGCGTCGTTTGTGGTGCATTTCTCGGTGCCTGTGGGGAACGTGGATGAAAGCGATATAGGGCTGGTAACTTCCGGTGACTTGCAAGGTGTCAGCATTGAAAGCGTGACGCCGTTGGGCAACGAGGTCGATGGTACTGCAAATGAGTATAAAGTAACGGTCAATCTCGGCTCCGGCTCCGGTGCCCTTTCTTTGGTAGTGCCCGAATCGGCCACCGTTGAAGATTCAAACGGGCACTCGTTGGAGAACCTGCCTTACGTGTTAGGGGAAGGCGTGCATGTGAAGCAAGGGCAGACCTTCTTTGATGTGCCGCCAAGTCAGTGGGCCTGGTCGTGGATAGAGCGGCTGCAGGATTCGGGGATTACCGCGGGCTGTGGAGACGGAAACTATTGCCCGGACGACACGGTCACCCGCGCCCAAATGGCGGTTTTCCTTGAGCGCGGCATCCACGGCTCGGATTACGCCCCGCCGGACGTGGGGCATTCGCAGTTCAACGATGTGCCGGATGATTTCTGGGCTAAGAACTGGATTGAGGCGCTGACCAACGACGGGGTAACGACGGGCTGCGGCAACGGTAATTTCTGCCCTGACGGCAATGTGACCCGGGCGCAGATGGCGGTTTTCCTGATTCGTGCCGAACACGGCTCGGATTACACGCCGCCGCATGTGGAGCATTCGCGCTTCAACGACATCCCGGACGACTTCTGGGCCAAAGATTGGATTGAGCAATTGGCGGAAGAAGGCATCACCAGCGGCTGCGGCGGTGGGAATTACTGCCCCGATGCTTCCGTGACCCGCGCGCAAATGGCTGTCTTTCTGGCAAAAACGTTTCACCTCCCCTAATCCTCTATGTGCAGGATTTAGCGGGAGAGGCTCCTGCGCTTTTGGGGCGCAGGAGCCTCCAGTTTTATCGGAGGTAGGGATATGCCCTGCGCTTTTTGTTACGGCTGTTACCGGGAGAAAAGGTATAATATGCTCTGAGTCAGGCTTTTTTGTTACCGAGCGAGGCAGGGATAACCGCAGTGAAACGAAGTCTCCAAATCACCCACTTTATAGCGGCAAAGTTTCTTATAGACCTTTTGCTTTGGCTTGCGGCAGCCCCTTTAGCGTTTGCTTTGCGGGTTGATAACATAGCGAAGTATGCTTCGGCTATTTATTTTTACACCTTGGCCTCGGCGCCGATAAAGTTGGGGCTGCTTTGGCTCAATGACCTCCATAAGCAGACTTGGCGCAGGGTGGGCATGTATGACTTTTATGCTCTTGTCCGCGCTGTGGGGGTCTACAGTGCCATAATGATTTCGCTGACTTGGCTTTGGCGTATCTTCCAAGTTAGCCGCTCTTCGCTTGCGATGCCCCGAAGCGTGCCCCTCATTGAGGCGCTTTTGAGCATTTTGCTTTTGGGGGGAGTGCGTTTCTTGGGGCGTTGGTGGAATGAAACCCGCGCCCGCTGGGGTGCTCGGCGGCAGCCGTCGCGCAAAGTGCTTTTGGTCGGCGCGGGCGAAGCCGGCACTATGATGGCAAGGGAAATGCGCCGTCACCCTGAGATGGGGCTCTTGCCGATTGCTTTTTTGGATGATGACCCGACAAAACGCGGCACGAAAATCCTTGGCGTTCCGGTTGTGGGCGATTTGGGAGATTTGCCCAAAGCCGTGCGCGACCTCAAGCCCGATGAAGTCTTGATTTGTATGCCTTCCGCCTCGGGCGATACTATTCGCCGCATTATTGAATCTTGCCAGCGGGAAGGGGTGGCTTACCGGACGATACCGGCGTTGTATGAAATACTTTCCGGCGAGGTGCTCATCCAGCAAATTCGCGAGGTGCGGCTTGAAGATTTGCTGCGCCGCGAGCCTGTGCGTTTGGATTTGGATTCAATAG
>JALUBW010000163.1 GCA_027044735.1 Anaerolineales bacterium | reverse complement strand
AGCGTTCGCGGCGGGCGGGGTTGGGTTCGGCTACCGCGACGAAGCGCAGTTCGTCGGGGTGTTCCAGCGCGTAGGGGCCGTAGGCAAAGTAGCCTCGGCTCCCCGCGCCGACCATGACAGCAGTGATTGGCGATTTCGGCATAAGGTGCTCCTTGGGTGGGGAAACAGGGGGAGGAATGGCGAGTTGCGGGTTGCGAGTTGCGAATGGCGGATTTGGGGGCGCCGAGCACAGCACGATATTGCATCGTGTGACCAATCTGTGCCCATCTGTGAAATCGGTGGATGACGCAGAAAGGTTGACGCCAAGGACGCCAAGAAACGCAAAGGACGCCAAGAAAAACTATTTCTGTGTTCTCTGTAAACTTCTGTGTCTTCTGTGTTTTTCACTCAATCGGTGGATGGTAGCGCCAAGGTCGCCAAGAAACGCAAAGGACGCCAAGATTAATGCAAAGGCGCAGAGAAAGCAGAGGCGCAGAGAGCGCAAAGGAAAAATTTCTGTGTTTTCTGTGGAGTTTCTGTGTCTTCTGTGTTTTTTACTCAATCGGTGTAAATCTGTGTCAATTGGTGGATGTCTTTCTGCGGAATCTGCGGTTTTTCCTTGCCGATGGTGCTGGGTCAAGCCGGGGGGAGGATTTCGCCCGCGGCGTGGGACGGGCGGCACACGGTGAGCGGCGGCCGACGGCCGAAGCGCGCCTGAAAGGTTTGGGTGAGGTGGCGCTGCAGGCGGGGCATGGCGTCGGTGTGCGCCAAAATCACCACGCTGCCGCCCCAACCCGCGCCGGTGAGGCGGGCGCCGCGCACGCCCGGCACTGCGAGCGCGCTTTCCACCAGTGCATCCAATTCGGGGAGGCTGATTTCGTAGTCGTCCCGCGCGCTGCGGTGGGCTTCGGTCATCAGCGCGCCCAAGCGGGCAGCGTCGCCCGCGCGCATGGCCTCCACAGCCGCCAGCACCCGGCGGTTTTCGGTGTAAACATGGCGGGCGCGGGCGCGCACTTTCAAAACCGTGTCGGCCGTCACCCCGGGCGGCGCTTCAAAGTCCAGCCCCCGCTCGGCCAAAGCCCGCGGGGTGGTCTGTTCGGGGAGCAGGGCGGCCAAGCGAGGCCAGGGTTGTTCCTGCACGTCGCGCAGGTGGGTGATGTGGGGGAAATGGGGGCGCAGCAGGGCTACCGCAGCCCGGCAGGCCGCGACGCGGCGGTTGAACTCGCCGCCCACGTTGCGGTGGCGCACGCCGCTATCGGCCAGCAGGATTTCGTGCTGTGCGGGCAGCGGTGCGTAGGCGAAATGGTAGTCGCCGTTGGGGTCGGGGCGGGTGTCCAAGAAAAGGGCGTGCCCGCGGCGGGCCAGCAGCGCGTTGAACTGGTCCATGATGCCGCCCCGAGTGCCGGTGTACCATTCGGCCTCGTGGCACAAGTGGGCCAGCCGCGTGGGCGTGTAGTTCAGGTGGTTGAGCGCGGCCAGGGCCAAGGCAATGACCACCGTCAGCGCGGAGGAGGAACTGAGCCCCGAACCGCGCGGGATGCCCCACGGCGCCGCGCCGTCCACCAGCGCATCCATCCCGCGGAGGGTCGAGGGGTGCTCGCGGGCTAGGCGTTGCGCCGCCCCGCGGGCGTAGTTGCTCCAGTGCCCCGGCTCGGCCGCGGGGATGTCCGGGCCGATGGTGAACGTCGCGGGCGGGAATGCGGCTTCGGTATTGGCCAGGCGAACACGAGCGTCTGCGCGGGCGCGAACGGCGACCCAGACGTCTTGCTCCAATGCCAACGGCATGACAAAGCCGTGATTGTAATCGGTATGCTCGCCGATGAGGTTGACGCGCCCTGGGGCTCGGAAAACGCGGATAGGGCCTGGGCCGTAGGTGCGTTCAAAGGCGGCCAACAGGCGGCGGTAACGCTCGGCCTGGTGGCGAGGAAGGTGGTCGTTGGTTTCTGCAGCGGGGGAAGTGTCGGTTTGAGGCATGGTCGGCCTTTTGGGGGCGAGTATCGGGGGTGCGTTGCGAAAGTACTTGGTACCGGTGCTTCACGGTGCGGTAAAGTTTTTTGCCCTCACCACTCCCCCAGAGCCGCTCCCTTCGCCTTCGCTCAGGGCGCAGCGGGGGAGTGGTGAGGGCGAGCAGGCCATAATGTTGCTTCATGACGTGGCGGAATTTCTGAAATCCTGCTGGTCAACTTTATTTTCGGTGCGGTCTGTAGGGGCGCAGCATCGCTGCGCCCCTACAGACGCCAAATAATCAATGAAAAGCGCCGAGAAGGCAAGCGGGAGCACTAAAAGGTTGTTGAGAAACGCCTTGCTTCGCCCTCACCCCTCAAGCCGCCTAACGGCGGCTTTCTCCCCTCTCCCAGTGGGAGAGGGGAGAAACGGCGAGCGCAGCGAGCCAAAGTAGGGTGAGGGCCGGATAAGGCTTCTACACTTGTGAGCACCTGTTTCAACATATCTTTAGTGCTCCCAGGCGAGCGACCCGCTGGCCACTCCTGCAAGCCTACAAATTGTAATTACCTACCCAGAAGCCCTGCGGGGAGCCCTGCGCCTGTAAATGCTCACCCAGAGAACACGGGAGGCGTATTTTCATGTGCAAGCGCTTTTTGGAGTGCGGTGCCTTGGCACCGCTTTGGAAAGCGGCGACTCGTCGCCGCACTCCAAAGAAAACACAGCCGACAGAGGCGTTTTGCCACCACGTAGGTGATTAGTACAAATTTAGAATTGACAAACCAGTAGGCACTTACGCGGTAAGCCTCATCTGTAATCCGCGGCCATTTTCTCCATGCGGGCCAGACTGTCCTTGAACCCGCCGGGGCGGTTGCGCGCGTGCCAGATCTCCCGGTATTCGGCCATGAGCCGTTCCGCTTCCTGGGCCAGTTCCTTCCGCAGGGCCACGTCCTCTTCGCCTTGCGCTTTGCTTAGTGCCCAGATGCCCCGCTTGGCGCCGTGTTTGAGCATGGCCGCAGCCCAAGCGAACTCCCGCTTGATCAGGTCGGCGTCGGGGCGCTCCATGTCTGCTCGGCCCAGGTCGGCCATCACCCGGTCAATGTACTCCATGGCCT
>JALUBW010000162.1:6881-10606 GCA_027044735.1 Anaerolineales bacterium | reverse complement strand
CCGCGCGCCGGCGATTTGGTTGACATAGTGGTCACTTTCGCCTTTGTGAACTTAGACCAAGATTTCCAAACCAAACTGCCCAACCGCGTGCTCGTGCTCGGCGAAAATGTAGAAAACCACACCTACGCCTTCTACCCCGCGGCAGAACTCGGCAAACTCGCCAAGGAAGACCCCGCCATTGCCGTACCGGTTTACGTGATACCGGCAAAAGGGCAAAGGCCGCGCATGGTGGCGCAACTCACCATCCAAAACGCACGGGTACTCTACTTCGGACACAACCTTTGGCCTACCCCCCCTACCCCAACGCCCGAAAAAACCCCGCGCCCCGGCCCAAAACCAACTGCAACTCCGGGCACCCCAAAACCCGACACAATGGTGCTCGCCGTCTCACCACAAGACGCCGTGGTGCTCAACTACTTCACAAAGCGCCACGCCCTCATAACCCTCACCTTAGGCTCGGCCCTTGGCGGTCACGAACAACCGCTGCAAACCGTCCCCGTAACATTGGATTACATTGTCCAAAACTTCGGTATACCCACCTCCGCGCCATTTTCATCTCAATTGCAGGGCAAAAAACCATAGCGGCACACAATCCCATCCCAAGGAGGACTCATGGCAAAAAAGCGCCTTCTCACCGGCGACCGTCCTACAGGCAAACTCCATCTCGGTCATTATGTTGGCAGTTTGAAAAACCGCGTCGCCCTTCAAGATGAATACGAGTGCTTTTTCATCATCGCCGACCTGCACACCCTCACCACCAAACCCACCAAAGACGACATCGCCCAACTGCGCCACAACATTTTTGAAATTGTGCTGGATTATCTCGCCGCAGGCATTGACCCCGAAAAGAGCACCATTTTTGTCCAATCGGCAATCCATCAAACTTACGAACTCAACCTAATTTTTGAAATGCTGGTAACCCTGCCGCGGCTGACCCGCCTGCCCAGCATAAAGGACATGGCGCGCGCCGCCCAAATGGACGATGAAGCCATCCCCTTTGGGCTGGTGGGCTACCCCGTGCTCCAAGCGGTGGATATTCTGCTGCCGCGCGCCCACATCGTCCCTGTGGGGAAGGACAACGAAGCCCACGTGGAAATCACCCGTGAAATCGCGCGCCGCTTCAACCGCATGTACGGCAAAGTTTTCCCACTGCCCAAAGCGCTGATAGGCGAAGTGCCCACGCTCATCGGCATTTACGGCAAAGCCAAGATGAGCAAAAGCCTGAACAACGCCATTTTCCTTTCCGATGATGAAGAAACCATCAACCGCAAAGTGCGCCAAATGCACACCGACCCCACGCGCATCCGCCCCGACATCCCCGCCGACCCCGACAAACCCACGAATGTGGTCTTCCGCTACCACGACATTTTCAACCCGAACAAAGAAGAGGTTGAGGAACTGAAAGAGCGCTACCGCAAGGGCAAAGTGGGCGATGTGGAAGTGAAACGCAAACTGGCGCGGGCGCTGAACGAATTTTTAGAGCCGATTCGCGAGCGGCGCGCCAAATACGCCCAAAACCCAAAATTGGTGGAAGAAATTTTGGTGGAAGGGATTCGGCGTATGCGCGCCGAGGCTGCCGAAACAATGGGACTTGTCCACGAAGCAATGGGCATGTACGGCGTGGAATTAGGCCGCAGGCTGGAAGAGGAAACACCCCCATCGCCAATTGAAGCGTGAGTCAAATGGCAGAAACCCCTTACCTGCACGACATCCCTTTAGAAGAAGCACGCCGCCGCTTTGACGAAGCGCTGAGTGCTGCGGGCTTGGACCGCGTGCTCGGCAGCGAGCGACTTCCCCTCAGCCCCGAACTTGTGGGGCGCGTGCTCGCCGAGCCGGTTTGGGCAAAAATTTCATCGCCGCACTACCACGCCGCCGCGATGGACGGCTTTGCCGTGCGCTGGGAGCAAACCCAAGACGCCCAACCCGCCACCCCCGTCACGCTCCGCTACGGCGAACAGGCGCAATATGTTGACACCGGCGACCCCGTGCCCGAATGGGCAAATGCGGTTGTGCCGATTGAAGATGTTGAGCCGCTAAACAAAAACGGCGGCATAGAAACCAAAGACGTCCGCCACCCCTACGCCATCCGCCTGCGAAAAGCCGCCCGCCCGTGGCAAAACATCCGTCCGCTGGGCGAGGACATTGTGGCGACCTCGTTGGTGCTTCCGGCGGGGCACGTGCTCCGTCCGGTGGATTTGGGCGCAATTGCCGCCTGTGGGCACACCGAAGCGGTGGTGGCGCGCCGTCCGCGGGTCGCCATTTTGCCCACCGGCACCGAGTTGGTGCCCATCGGAACCGAACCCAAGCGCGGCGACATTTTGGAATTCAACTCGTTGGTGCTCGCAGCGCAGGTAATCCAATGGGGCGGCGAGCCCACGCGCTTCCCGATCACGCCCGACGACTACGAAACGCTCCGTGAGCGCGTCGCCGAAGCCGCCCGCGAGCACGATTTGGTCATCGTCAACGCCGGTTCCTCGGCAGGCTCTGAGGATTACACCGCCCGCGTGGTGGCTTCGCTGGGCGAACTGCTGGTGCACGGCATCGCCGTCCGCCCCGGCCATCCGGTCATCATGGGCATTTTGCATGTGGAAGGCCGCGCCGTGCCGGTCATCGGCGCTCCCGGCTACCCCGCCTCGGCGGCGCTCACGGGCGAAATTTTCGTTGAACCATTGCTGGCGCGCTGGCTCGGGCGCAAACCCCATCGCCCGCAAACGCTCAAAGCGCACCTGACCCGCAAACTCGCCTCGCCCGCCGGAGACGATGATTACGTTCGCGTTGCTGTGGGCAAGGTGGATGATAAATGGCTGGCCGCGCCGTTGGCGCGCGGCGCAGGCGTGCTCACTTCGTTGGTGCGCGCCGACGGGATTGTGATTGTGCCGCGCGGCTTGCAAGGCTACGACGCTGGCGCCGAGGTGGAAGTGCGCCTTTATCGCCCGCCGCACGAACTTGAAGACACCATCTTCGCCATTGGCTCGCACGATGTGATTTTAGACCTGCTGGCGCAGTTTTTGAGCGCGCGCAATCGCCGCCTCGCCTCGGCGCATGTGGGCAGTCTCGGCGGATTGGTTGCCCTGCGCCGCGGTGAAGCCCACATAGCCGGCAGTCACCTTTTAGACCCCGAAAGCGGCGAATACAACTTGGCGTACGTGCGCCGCTATTTGCCGAACACGCCGGTTGTGCTGGTCGGGTTTGTGAAACGCGAGCAGGGGCTAATGGTGCTCCCCGGCAACCCAAAGGGCATTCGCGGCTTGGAAGACCTGCGCCGGCCCGATGTTACATTTGTAAACCGGCAGCGCGGGGCAGGCACGCGCGTCCTACTGGATTACCATCTCAGCCGCCTTGGCATCAAACCCGAAGAGGTGCGCGGCTATGAAATGGAGGAATTTACCCACCTGTCGGTCGCCGCGGCAGTCAAAACTGGGCGCGCCGATTGCGGCTTGGGCATCCCCGCCGCCGCACAGGCTTTAGGGCTGGATTTCATCCCGCTTTTCCATGAACGTTACGACTTGGTAATCCCAAAGCGCTTTTACAACTCACCGCTGCTAAAGCCGTTGCTGGAAGTTTTGGAGGATGAGGAGTTTCGCGCGGCAGTGCTGCGTCTCCCCGGCTATGAAATTTCGCCAATGGGCAAGGTAATTACCGAGGACTAAATAAAAACCACAGATTACGCAGATTGGCACAGATTTTTCTGCGTAATCTGCGGTTTCAACTCAATCGGTGAAAAT
>JALUBW010000162.1:0-6781 GCA_027044735.1 Anaerolineales bacterium | reverse complement strand
CCGGAGAACCCGGAATACTGGCTATGGATGAGCGCCGCGGTAGAAGGGCGCAAAGAAAGGCGCTATTGCCTTCAAAAAGCGCTCGCCATAGACCCAGACTATGCCCCGGCGCGCAAGGGGCTGATACTGATGGGCGAACTTCCGGCCGAAGACATCGCTCCTTCCCCCGTGCCCGAACCTTTTGCTTGGCAAAAGCGCCTAAAGCCCCCGCCCAAAGCACCAACCCAAAAGCGCACATCCCCCCCCAAACAGGCGTTAGTGGCCGTGGGAGCAATAGCCCTGCTCATGCTGCTTGTTTGGGCAGGATGGAGCACATGGCAAAAAATACGCCCCGTACACCTTGCCACCCCGCAACTACTTATCAACACCACTCTTACCCCAACACCACCGCCAACCAAAGCCCCCACGCCGGTAAACCCTCTCACGCTTGGCAAACCCACCCCGCTGGAAAAACTGCTCGCTGCCACTTACACCCCAACGCCGCTCGCCGTGAAAACCCCTCACTTGATAGAGGCTTTTAGGCTTGGACTGAGGGCAATGGAAAACAAACAGTGGGATGAAGCAGTGAGGTATTTCAAAGAAACGTTGGAAAGCGAAAACAAACCCGCCGCGGATGTGCACTTTTACTTGGGCGAGGTGTACCGCCAAACCAAGAAATGGGAAAAGGCCGAGAGCGAATACAACGCCGCCCTCAAAACCGAGCCGGATATGGCCGCCGCTCTTGTTGGGCTGGCTCAAGTGCTTGAGCAAAAAGGCAAAGACCAACAAGCCCTTGAAATGCTCAACCGGGCAGCCGAAGCCCAGCCAAATTACGGCCTCACTTACCTCGTCCGAGCAAAATGGTTTCTAAACCACAAAGAACCGCAAAAAGCCCTCCAAGACCTCTCCAAGGCCGAAAAATACCTGCCCGGCTCGCCGTTGGTTGCGCTCTACCGCGCCAAGGCCCACTTGGCAATGCAGGATTACAAGCATGCGTTGGAGCAAGCAAAACTGGCAAACAGTCGCGACATTACGCTGCTGGATGCCTACAAAATCATAGGCCAGTGCGAACTTGAAATCGGCAACGCCGGAGAGGCCGTCAAATACCTCCGCACTTACCTAACTTACGCCCCCGATGATGCAGAAGGGTACTTGCTGTTAGCGCGAGCCTACCACAGCCTCGGCGAGGAGAAAAATGCCTTTCTGGCCGCCCAAAAGGCCGCCCAGAAAGCGCATTCGGTGGAAACCTACCGCGCAATCGCCCGCCTTTACCTCAAGGCCGGTAAACCCGCCGACGCCGTAGACTTGCTCCGCAGCGCCGTTCGCGTTGCGCCAAAAGACTTCCAAACAAAAATTCTGCTGGTAGAAGCCCTGCTTGAAGATGACAAAGCCGGCGAAGCCTTCAAAGTGCTCCACGAAATGGAAGGCTCGCTCAAAACGCAAGAGCAAATCTACACCTTTTACTACTGGCGGGCAAAAGTGCTGACCGCGCTGAGCGGTCAAGGCCCCAAGGTGAAAGATGCCGCCGTGCGCGATTGGCAGCGCATCCTAAACGCCCCCAAAGACATTATCCCAGATGAATGGCGCAAAGAAGCCCAACGGCAACTGAACCTTCTGCTCACCCCCCAGCCTTCACCAACGCCATGAAACACGAAAACACCCCCTTCCACCCTCTCAAAGGCCCATACCTGCGCCAAATTTCTCCCGGCGACACCTTCGTCGGCTTCTATGTGGTGCGGCGCAAGGATTTAGAGCAATTTCGCGACCCCAGCCGCGGCCGCTACCTCACGCTAATCTTGGGCGACCGCACAGGCCAACGCCTCGCGCGCGTGTGGGAAAACGCGGAAACCGTCGCCGCTCAGGTGGAAGTCGGCTCGGTGGTCAAAATTCAAGGCGAAATGGAAACCTACATGGACAAGCCGCAGATCCGCGTTTTGCGGATTCGGCCGGCGCGCGAAAGCGAATATGACTGGCGCGACATGCTCCCCACTTCGCAACGCGACCCCGAGGAAATGCTGAACGAAATCTACGGCGCGATAGAAACCGTCAAAAACCCCTACCTGCGCGCCTTGCTTGAACGCTTTTACCACGATGAAGAATTTGTGGAAGCACTACGCTGGGCACCGGCAGGGCGCAAAGTCCACCATTCTTACCTTGGCGGCTTGCTGGAGCACCTAACCGAGATGCTGGCCATCGCCGAGACCGTGCTCCGCCTTTACCCCGAAATTGACGCCGATTTGCTGCGCGCCGGCATCCTTCTGCACGACATCGGCAAAATTTACGAACTCAGTTGGGGAATGAGCATTGAATACACCCCCGAAGGGCGGCTAATAGGGCATGTGGTGCTCGGCGATGAATTGATAACTTCCGCAATTGCACAGATCCCCGACTTCCCAACCGAGACCGCCATGCGCCTGCGCCATATGGTGCTGGCGCACCACAACCGCTACGAATGGGGCGCACCGCGCCGCCCACAGACGCTTGAAGCCATTGCCCTTGCAAAAATTGACGACCTGAGTTCCCAAGTTAACCGCTTCAAACTCCTGCTGGAGCAAAGCGAACCCGGCGAGATTTGGACACCTTACGACCACTTGCTTGAACGCAGACTGTATGTGGGCGAACCGGAAACGGGAACCACAGATTCCGCAGATTAGCACAGAAAAAACGACCTAACGACCTAACGACCAACGGCCTAACGCCCCACGAACTACAAACCAGTGGACACCCAACATCTGATAGCCTCAGCCCGCAGGGGCGATTTAGAAGCCTTCAACCGTCTGGTGATAGCCTATCAGGACGCTGTGTACAACCTCGCCTACCGCATCTTGGGGGAACGTGACGCGGCGGAAGACGCAACCCAAGAAACCTTTTTACGCGCTTGGCGCAACCTCAAAAAATACCGCGGCGGCTCGTGGCGGGGCTGGCTTTTCCGCATTGCAACCAACATTTGCTACGACCATCTCCGCTACCGCCAACGCCGCCCCCAAGTGCCCTTGGAGCCGCCCGATGAAGCCGACGCGCCCGATTCACCCGCATGGCTCGCCGACCGCTCGCCTAACGCCAGCCCCGAAGCCCAAGCCGAGCAAGCCGACCTCCGGAGGGCAATTGAAATCTGCCTCCGCAAACTTGCGCCGGACTTCCGCGCCGTGCTCACCTTGGTGGATGTGGAGGAATTTTCCTACGCAGAAGCGGCGCAAATTCTCGGCGTCCCCAAAGGCACAGTGAAAAGCCGCTTGGCGCGCGCCCGCGCCCGCATGCAAGAATGCCTGCGCAATTTCCCGGAACTTTTGGAAGAACTGGTGCGTCTAAACCCAAGAGGATGAGCATGACCTATTCGCGCCTTTCACCGGAAACACAAGAACTGCTGAGCGCCTACTTGGACGGCGAGATTGACGAAGCCCAACGGCAAGAGTTGGAACACCGCTTGTCCAGGGAGGCCGACCTCGCGCGGGCACTGACAGAACTCCAAGGCCTGAAAAGCGCACTTGCGGCGATGCCGCGCGCACGAGCGCCGCGTAACTTCACGCTCACCCCCGAGCAAGCGGGGCTAAAACGACGGCGGGCACTTCCATTCTGGCGCTGGGCGGCTTGGGGCGCAGCCGGAGCGGTAGTCCTGCTCATGCTGTTCGTATTCTTTGCGGCTGGGCTGACCATGCTAAGCGCTCACACCGCCTCGGCGCCGCCCATGCTCGCCGCCGCGCCTCAGCAACAAAACGAAGCCGCAGAACCCGCCGCCCAACCACTCCCAACCTCCAGCCCAAAAGCCAAAGCATTGTCCTTGCAAGCCCAACCCTCACAGCGCTTCCTTTCTATGCAAAACGCCAAGCCAGAGGGAAAAAGTGCAAAGGGCGCCAGCCGGCCAACTGCCACCTCCGCCCCCACGGCTGCCGCGCAAGCCGCAAAAGCCCAAAAGGCGCGGCTAAGCCTAACTCTGCCGCTCGCGCTGCTCGCCCTTATGGTGCTCGCAGCCATCTGGTGGGCACTCAAAAAGCACAGAGAGAAACAAAGATAAAGGCATAAGCATCGGCAACAGCGCGGGGGGAACAACGCTTGCAATCTCCCAAAATGCGCACCCACCATTGTTTTGCGCAAAACTTGGAAAGCAATTTCCACCAAACGCGCAGAAACGCGTCTCCGGCTGATACCAAAAAGACAAAGCACGCGCCCTCCCTTTCCTAAGCCCTAAGCAACAGAGCAAGGCCAAATCACCCCCATATCTGGGGGGTGATCGTGCTAAAACAGCCGCTGCGTGAGAATAAATGGGGGGCGCGGCACAACCCCAAAGCCGAATCCAAATTCGCCCCGCGGTTTGCTTTAAGGTTTGCAACCTTAAAGCAAACAAACTTTTTAAGGTTTCGTATGCGTCTCTACCTTGATAAGGAAAAAGGCGGCGGGTAGAATACAAAAGCGGGGACGGCTCCGGACAATCTCAAGACACGGCCCAAGCATAAATTCAGGGGGCAAAAGCCCCTCGTTTTCGCTAACTCTAACACGCAGGAGGCGCTAAGTGGACGCGGCTAAACAAGCATGGCAGAATGTTTTGGCAGAACTCCGGCGCGAGATGCCCAAATCCTCATTTGACACTTGGGTGCGCGACACCAAGGCAATATCGTTTGACGGCGAAGAAATGACAGTTGCCGTCCACAATGCCTACGCGCGCGATTGGCTTGAAGACCGACTTAGCGCCACCGTACAACAGAAACTCTCAGCCCTGCTTGGGAAAAAAGTCAAGGTAAAGTTTGTGGTAAAGCCAAACGGCAACGGAAAAGACCCTGAAGAAACCGAAAGCACGCTCCCACCTTCCGTGCACCACTCCGCAAGCGCCGCCTACACACCCTCTGCCGAGCCCGGGACCTCTCTAAACCCCAAATACACCTTTGACAACTTCGTGGTAGGCTCTAACAACCGATTAGCCCATGCAGCGAGCCTTGCCGTGGCCGAAAATCCGGCGCGCGCCTACAACCCCCTTTTCCTCTACGGCGGCGTCGGCTTAGGCAAAACACACCTCCTCCACGCCATCGGCAACGCGTGCCTGCAGCGCGGTCTGCAAGTCCGCTATGTCTCCTCCGAAGAATTTACCAACGACCTCATCAACGCAATCCGCACCCACACAACCGATTCATTTCGCGAGCGCTACCGCACCGTGGATGTGCTCTTGGTGGACGACATTCAGTTCATAGTCGGCAAAGAAGCCATGCAGGAAGAATTCTTTCACACCTTCAACACCCTGCACAGCCAAAATAAGCAAATCGTTATTTCTTCCGACCGGCCTCCAAAAGCCCTCGTAACGCTGGAAGAACGGCTGCGCTCGCGCTTTGAATGGGGGCTCACGGCCGACATTCAGCCCCCCGATTTTGAAACCCGCGTTGCCATCCTGCGCTTCAAAGCCGAAAAGAGCGGGCGCGTGGTGCCCATGCCCATTCTGGAAACCATTGCCCGTTACATGAAATCCAACATCCGCGAACTGGAAGGTGCGCTCACAAGGGTGCTGGCATACGCCGACTTACGCGGAATGCCTCTCACCACCGAAATGGTAGAAATTGCGTTAGCGGATATGCTCCCGCGCCGCCAGAGCATTGACCCCGAGCACGTCCTCCACCTTGTGGCAGACGCGTTCGGCGTTTCGGCCGAACAACTACGCAGCAAAAGCCGCGCCCACAAAATCGCCCTTCCCCGCCAAATAGCGATGTACCTTTTGCGCGAAGATGCCAGCCTTTCCCTACCCCAAATAGGCGAATTGCTCGGCGGACGAGACCACACCACCATCAAATACGGCTGCGAAAAAATAGCCGATATGATTGAAAGCGATGAACGCCTCCGCAGGCAAGTGATTGCACTGCGCGAAAGGCTTTACCAGCAAACTTCGCCGATGGTGGCCTGAAGCCAACGCTGCCGCGCTTGCATGCACCTTACCGAAATTTAGGGTAAAATAGCACAAGCAATCATCAACTCATTACCAAGGCGGAACCTGAGGGGGCGACTGGGCAAATACCCGCCCCAATGGTCATCTGGTGCGCTAAAAAGGGGAATGTTTCATCCCAATCTTCATTTCCCCGGGCGGCACAGCCTCGCGCATCGGTGTGGCGCGTCCTGCAGTCGCGCCGTTTTATCCATTTTCTCCTACCCCGCATTTATATTCATTTATTGCAAAGGATGGCCTTATGAGCATTGAATTTATTTTTAGACTAATTGGCATGGTTTTGCTCGGCATTGCCGGCGCAATTTGGGGGAATTCCCTTGGCAAAGAACTTCAAAGCAACCCCATCACCACCGCGGTTGTCGTTGGGCTGGTCGGAGCACTCGCGGGGCTAATCCTCACCCCCTATTTCACCACCCGACCGGTAAGGGCACTGCGCAAAATACTCCTCAAAGTATCCGGCCGCACACTACTTGCCGGATTGGCAGGCATGATAACCGGCCTCATTATCACGGTTTTGCTAACGCTGCCCCTTTCGCTGTTGCCCGAACCGTTCAACCGCATAATGCCCTTCGTGGTGATGGTGTTCTTCGTCTACTTGGGTATTCTGGTTTTCGTAGCCCGACAAGACGACATTTTCACAACCATACGCACCATGTTCGGGGGGTGGCACGAACGCGGCTCTAAAAAGGGGAAAGAAGACTGCATGCGCACCATCTTGCTGGATTCCAGCGTGCTGATTGACGGGCGAATAGTAGATATTGCCCGCACCGGCTTCCTTTCGGGCATTTTGCTCATCCCAAGGTTTGTGCTACAAGAAATCCAGTACGTTGCCGATTCGCCCGACCCGTTGCGGCGACAGCGCGGCAGGCGCGGCCTTGCCGT
>JALUBW010000161.1 GCA_027044735.1 Anaerolineales bacterium | reverse complement strand
CGCCTTTGAACCCAGACGGTGGGGGAGACCGCTTCGCAGTGACACAAAGCAGGAAAACCTTGTAACCCCCGCAATGAAGAGCGCCAAGAAGGTGAGCAACCCGCTGGCCGCTCATACAAGCCTACAAATTTAGAATTGACAAACCACTAGGACAAAAACGAATGCCGGCCTTAGGATTCACTGAAAGGGCTTAGCGGGTAGGTTTCCAAAAAGCGGCGCACCGATTCCCCCCAAAACTCGTCTTCAACAAAAGGCAAAAGTTTGGCATAAAGCGATTTCAATTGCTTGGCTTGGGCAGGGGTAAGCGCACCGAGCATCGCCAATTCGGCCAAGGCGCGCATTGCCATCCAGTAGTATTCGCTCTGTTCGGCCAGCTCCAGCGATTTTTTGGCAGCACGCACAGCAGCGGTTCTGTCGCCGAGTTCTGCTTGAATGTGTGCGAGCACAAGATAGCCCAAAGAGCGCGCCGCAGTTTCCAGCAAACCATCATTTTGCAAAATGGGCTCCAGTTCGCGAACCACCTCTTCGCGTTCGCCCTTCAGATAACGCAGAATGGCCTCATCAACCTGAATGAAGCCGCGCGGCTCGCCTAATTCCCTACGGTGAATAATAGCGGCGCGGCCGAGTTCTTCCTCAGCCTTCTCCAATTTCCCCAAAAACGCATGTGCAAGCGCCAGCCGGGGGAGCAAATCGCCGGGGGCGAGCAAATCACCGCCAAACTGAACAGCGCGCTGATAATGTTCAACGGCTTTATGCCAATCATCCAAGTGCAAAAAGGCATCCCCAAGGGCGCCTTCTATCAAATACAAAGCCCCACGGGGAATTGGCTGGCCTTTGGCAATCTCGCCTTGCACTTTCAAAACCGTTTCGTGCAGTTGCCTGAGTTCGCCCGTGGACATATGAATCATCGCGCAATAAGCGCTCAAAAAGCCCCACAAGCGCACCTTTTTGAGCAATAGCACCTGCTCAATGGCATCCTTGCAGTCCTGCAAAGCCTCGGCATAGCGGCGCAGGCGCAAAAGGGCCAAAGTTCTGGCGGCCAATGCCTGAGCCACGCCAAATACGCGATGGCTGCGCCTATAGGCATCCAAAGATGCGTTTGCATGCTCAAGCGATTTTTGCGGGTTCAAAGCCAAAGCCGAAGTGACGGCCAGTTGGTAATGCAGGCTGCCAAATGCGCGGGCGGCGTCTTCATCATCCTCATGGCCTTTTAGGGCGTCTAAACCGCGCTGAAGGCAATTGAGCGACTCGCGCACCTTGGTTTGGATGGAAAGCGCTCCGCCCAAAGTCGCGCACGCCTCAACAAAAGCAATTTCCGCACCGGGCTCGGCCTGAAGTATCCGCACCGCCTTTCGGCTAAGGCGTTCTTCTTCTTGCACATTGTCGGAAAGAGAAGCCAACACCGCCTCGGCGTTCAGCGCTGCGCCTTCAAGCAAAAGCGAGCCATGCAAACGGGCAAGCGCCTTCAGTTGCTCGGCAATGTGCTTCAACACATCCACAGCAAGCGTATCGGCTGCCAGCACCTGCCAATCGGCATACAAAGACCAAATTTGTCTATCGCTGAAGGGGCTGTTCTCGCCGAGCACAAGTTTCTCTGCGTTCCTAAAAGCCTGATGGGCTTGTTCGGCCACGCCTATGCTTAGAGCGTGGCGGGCGGCCTCAATCCACCAAAAGAAGGCAGCCTTGGGCTCGGCGGCTTGTTGGTAATGATAGGCTATCACGGCGGCTTTGCGGCGCGCGGCATCCCCCAATGCCTTTTCCCATGCTTGGGCGAGCCGAGCGTTTATCAACCGCTTTCTGCCGGGGGGAATGCGGCCGGTTATCACATCGCGCATGCGGTTATGGGAAAACGAATACAACACCTGCCCATCATTGGCTTGATATTCAAGCCACTTCGCCTTGAGTAACTCGTCAAGCGCTTCCGAAAGCGATTCTTCATCTTGCCTTACGGCCAAGCACAGTACATGGTAAGGTATTTCCGTCCCCTGCACGGCCACAAATTGCAGCACTTCAAGCGCGTTTTCCGAGAGGCCGCGCAGGCGCGTTTCCAACAAAGCTGTCAGAGTATCGGGCAAAACCCATTCATGCACCGGCTTATTGATGTTATCCGTTTTGAGTTGGAAGCGCAAAATTTCCAACAAATAAAGCGGAGTACCGGCCATGGAGAGCCTCCACAAGGCTGCCACTTCCTCTTCAGAGAAGCGGCGCCCGGCCACGTGCTCGGCCAAAACGCGCACGTTTCTTGCAGAAAGCCCGCTCAGCACAAAAGTTGGAATTGCCCCATTGCTCAAAAGCGGGAGCAAAGGCTTGACAGTTGGACTTGCTTCAAGCGAGGTTTGCCGCGCGGCCATCACTATTGCCCCTAACGACCCAAACTGCGTTTTTTTGAACGGAGGCCGCGAATGCCAGTAAATCAAAGTTTCCACTGTGGCGAGGTCTGCCCATTGTAGATCGTCCACCGTGAGCAGAATCGGGTTTTCCTCTGCCATTACGAGCAAAAGTTGACGCAGCGCTTCCATGAATTGTGCCTGCAATATGGCCGAAGGCTTGGGCAAAACAACCGGCGGAAGCATCAACTCAATCTCGGGGAACAGCAACAAAAGGTGCGGCCACCATTCTTGGGGCACTTTTTGCCATTCTTCGTCTTTCACAAACTTGGGCAGCGCCTCCAAAAGCGGAGCGAACGGCAGGTAGTTTTCTCCTTGGTGGCACGAGACGGAAATCACCCGCCAGTTTCGGCTGAACTGAGCGCCTAATTCCTGCAAAAGGCGGCTTTTGCCTTGGCCGGAGTGGCCTGTGAGCAAAACCGCACCGCCGTCCAAAAGCCGCCTTTTGATGGCGTTGAGTTCGTCCTCATACCCCACAAAAGGCACGTTTGGCGCTGATTCGGCCTGAGAAAGAGAAGGGCTGGCAACAGGGTTCAAATACGGCCGGCTGGCCTGAAGTGTGCTCTCGCTGTAGCCCTCGCCGAACAATTCTTTGTGCCGCGCTTGCATTTCAGCAAGGAATTCCCGCGCTACGCCCACTTTGCCCTGCCAATGCAGCGCCCTGAGCACCATCAG
>JALUBW010000160.1:4680-10809 GCA_027044735.1 Anaerolineales bacterium | reverse complement strand
GCGATTGGCGATTTAGGAAGATAGGAACGACGCAACGACGTAACGACGTAACGAAGTAACGAGGTAACGACCGTGACCGCATCCATGTTCGGCATTTGGGCTATCAAGGCCATCATTCTCATCATCATCCTGCTCACCGGGTTCGCGTATGCGACCTACTACGAGCGGAAGGCGATTGCGCGCATTCAGGTGCGCATCGGCCCCAACCGCGCCGGACCGTGGGGCTTGTTGCAGCCCGCGGCCGACGGGCTCAAACTCATCTTCAAAGAAGAGTTCATCCCCGCAAAGGCCGACAAGGTGCTTTTCACCTTAGCGCCCATCATCACGGTCATCCCCGCTTTCCTCATCGCCGCGGTGATCCCCTGGGGCGGGGAGGTGCCTTTCTTCGGCCGCACGGCGCACCTTTACCTCGCGGACATCAACGTCGCCACCCTCTACATCGTGGCGGTCGGCTCGTTAGCGGTGTATGGCATTGTGCTCGCGGGGTGGTCTTCCAACAACAAATACTCCCTTCTGGGCGGCTTGCGCTCCGCGGCGCAGATGATCAGTTACGAACTGGCCTTGGGGTTGGCGCTGGTTGGGCCCATCCTCATCGCCGGTTCCATGAGTTTGGTCAAAATTGTGGAAGCGCAGAAGTCGGTTTGGTTCATCGTGTACCAACCGCTGGCGTTCATCATCTTCCTGATTGCGGCCTTCGCGGAAATCAACCGCTCGCCCTTTGACCTGCCCGAAGCCGAGCAGGAACTTACCGGCGGCTATCACACCGAGTACAGCGGGATGCGGTTCGCGCTCTTTTTCATGGCCGAGTACATCAAGGTGGTGGCGATGAGCGCCATCATCGCGGCGCTTTTCCTCGGCGGCTACTACGGCCCCGGCGTGGCGGCGCACCCGTGGCTTGGGCCGGTGTATATGTTCGTCAAGATTTTGGTGCTGGTGTTCTTCGCCATTTGGACTCGCGCCACCCTCCCCCGCCTGCGCTACGACCGCCTGATGGCTTTCGGCTGGAAGGTGCTCTTCCCGCTGGCGCTGCTCAACGTCTTCCTGACCGCGGTAGCGATTGTGGTGCTCGGTGGGTAGGGGATGGCGAGTGGCGAGTTGCGAGTTGCGATTTAGGATTGGCGATTTAGGGAGATAGGTCGGATAGGTTGATAGGAAGATAGGAACGACGTAACGAAGTAACGAATTCACGAGGCAACCATGTCCGTTTTTGATGACATTTCGGCGATTTTCAAGGGCTATTGGACGACGTTCAGCCAGATGCTGGAAAAGCCGGTGACCATCCAGTATCCGGAGCAGCGGCGCAAGGTGCGGACGCGTTTCCGCGGGCGGCACGTGCTCAAGCGCTACGACAACGGGCTGGAGCGGTGCATCGGCTGTGCGCTGTGCGCGGCGGCTTGCCCTTCGGGCGCTATCTTCGTGGAAGCCGCGGAAAACACCGACGAAGCGCGTTATTCCCCCGGCGAGCGCTACGCACGCGTTTACGAAATCAATATGTCCCGCTGCATTTTCTGCGGCTATTGCATGGATGCGTGCCCCACGCAGGCCATTGTGCTTGAAGACAACTACGAACTGAGTTTCACCGACCGGCGGCAGGCCATTTACACCAAGGAAATGCTGCTGGAACCGGTTCCCCCCGGCGGCCAGCCCACGCCCCAGAAAACCGAGGGTGGGGTTGATATGCCCCCCGTGCCGCAGGTGGTGGTAAAGAGAGAATAGTGAGTTGCGAATTGCGATTCGCGATTAGCGATTTGCGAGGCCTCTATGAGTATTGACCTACTCGTTTTGTTGGTTTTAGCCCTGATCGCCGTCGGCGCGGCGTTGGGGATGTTGTTTTCCCGCAACACCGTGTATTCAGTGCTGTTTCTGGTGCTGGTGATGCTGACGTTGGCGGTGCTTTACCTGATTTTGGGCGCGCCGTTTGTCGCTTTGGCGCAGGTAACGGTGTACGCGGGCGCGATCATGGTGCTTTTCCTCTTCGCGGTGATGATCCTCGGCCCGCAGAAGTTGGCCGAAGCCGGCGGCCCCATCGGCTGGCAGCGCCCCGTAGCCTTTGGCCTGACCCTGCTCTTTTTGGTGGAAGTGGTGTACGCTTTCGCGGCCAAGGTGGGCAAACTGGGCGCGCTTTCTTGCGCTGAGGCTGGCTTTGGCAGCCCTGCGGCCATCGGCAATTTGCTCTTCAACCGCTACTTGCTCCCCTTTGAGGTGACTTCGGTGCTGCTGCTGGTCGCCGCGGTGGGCGCGGTGGTGTTGACGAGGGAGTGAAAAATTGCGAATGGCGAGTGAAGAGTAGCGAATTGCGATTTGCGAGTTGCGATTTGCGATTTAGGATTGGCGAGTTAGGGAAGATAGGTTGATAGGAAGATAGGGACGACGCAACGACCTAACGACCTAACGAAGTAACGAGGCAGCGATGGTACTCACAAATTATTTACTTGCCCTTTCGGCGGTGCTGTTCATCATCGGGGTTGCGGGCGTGTTGGTGCGCCGCAATGCGTTGGTGATTTACATGGCGATTGAGTTGATGCTCAACGCCGCCAACCTCGCTTTTGTGGCTTTTGCCGCCGAGTTCGGCGCGCTGGATGGGCAAATTGCGGTTTTCTTTGTAATGACGGTCGCCGCGGCCGAGGTGGCCGTGGGGCTGGCTATTCTGGTTACCATCTTCCGCACCAGAAAATCGGTGGACATTGACACCCTGCACCGGTTGAAGGGATAACCCATGTTCCTCAGTGAAGCGATGAATCAGACGGGCACGTTTTTCCACCTCGTTCCGTGGGCGGTGTTGTTCCCCGTGTTGGGGCTGCTCATCAACATGGCCTTCGGGCGGCGCATGGGCGAGAAAGGCGTCGCCGCGGTGGCCGTGACCGCTTCGGGGCTGTCGTTTGTGGTCGCGGTGCTGATGTGGCTTTCGCTGCGGGTGCAGCCCGCGGGCGCGACCGTGCCCTTCCTCTCGTGGATGACGCCGGTGCACATTGCGTGGGCTTTCCGGGTAGACACCCTTTCCGTCACCATGATGTTGGTGGTGTCGGGCGTGGGCACGCTCATCCACCTCTACGCGGTGGGCTACATGCACTACGACGTGCGCTACAAGGGCGACCCGGGCCGCTACGCCCGCTTTTTCGTCTTCCTCAACCTGTTCATCGCCGCGATGATGATTTTGGTCACCGGCGATAGTTACCTGATGCTCTTTGTTGGGTGGGAAGGCGTCGGCCTGTGCTCGTACCTGCTGATCAGTTTCTGGTTTGAGTACGACACCAAAGGCAACCTGAGCCTGGCCAACGCCAAGGCCGGGAACAAAGCCTTCATCGCCAACCGCATTGGCGACTTTGGCTTTTTGCTCGGTATGTTCTACATGTTCAGCGTGTTCGGCACGCTGAACTTCGGGAAGGTGTTTTCCGAAGCGCCGCATGTGGCGCAAACCCACCCGCAGGCGATTTTGGCCATCACCCTGCTCTTGCTGTTGGGCGTGACGGGCAAGTCGGCGCAAATTCCGCTGTATGTGTGGCTGCCCGACGCGATGGCCGGCCCCACGCCGGTGTCCGCGCTCATCCACGCGGCCACGATGGTCACCGCGGGCGTGTATTTGATTGCCCGCTCGCACGTGCTCTACGACCTGGTGCCCGCGGCGCAGCACACGGTGGCGCTGGTGGGCGCGCTGACTGCGCTCTTCGCCGCCACCATCGCGGTAGCGCAAAACGACATCAAAAAAGTGCTGGCTTATTCCACCATTTCGCAATTGGGCTTCATGGTGGCCGCGGTGGGCGTGGGCGCGTATGTGGCCGCGATGTTCCATCTGGTTGCCCATGCCTTCTTCAAGGCGTTGCTCTTCCTCGCGGCGGGGTCGGTGATCATCGCACTGGAACGGGCGCATCATCCCCTGCCCGAAGAAGGCGGCCACGCCGCACACCACAACGACGACCCGCCCGACTTTGACCCGCAGGATATGCGCTTCATGGGCGGGCTGCGCAAGGTCATCCCCATCACCTTTTGGACTTACCTCATCGCCGGGCTGACCCTGGCGGGCATTCCCCCGCTGGCCGCGTTCTTTTCCAAAGACGAAATCATCGCCGATACCAAAGCCGCCTTTCCTCTGGTATACTGGTTGCTGGTGCTGGCGGCCTTCCTGACCGCCTTTTACATCGGTCGGCAGATTTTCTTGGTGTTCTTCGGCAAGCCGCGCAGCCACGCGGCCGCGCACGCCAAAGAAAGCCCGTGGACGATGACTTCGGTGCTGATCATTCTGGCGGCGCTTTCGGCGTTGGGTGGCTTGCTCAACTGGCCGCACCCCTACTTGGCGGAATGGTTAGGCCACACGCTGGGCGAAGTGGAGGCGGCAGGCTTGAATCCGTTGGTGGCCGGTACTTCGGCGACCATCGCCATCGTTTCGTTCTTGCTGGCCTGGTGGGTTTACGGCAAGCGCCCGCTGCAAAGCGCCTCCCAGCCCGACCCGCTCCAGCGCCCCTTGGGCTGGCTGTTCACCGCCATGCAAGCCAAGTGGTGGGTGGACGAACTCTACTGGGCGGTGGTCATCAACCCCTACATCGCCCTCTGCCGCATCGCCGCGGCCTTTGATGTGTGGGTGATTGACGCCGCCGTCAACGACACCGCGTGGCTGACCGACTTCGTGGGCGAGAAAATCGCCCGCTGGCAGACCGGTTTTGTGCGCAATTACGCTTTGAGCGTATTTGTTGGCGTGCTTCTCATTTTCACTTACCTGTTATGGCGGTAAAATTGTACCGTCGCGTTTATGCGTTGGAAGAATCCTAACTAAAGGCGAGGTAGCATGATGGACTTCCTGATGAATCCGCTCAACCTGATGACCTTCTTCCCTCTGGTGGGGGTGGCGATTATTTTGCTCATCCCGCGGGAACGGAAAGACGCCATCCGCTGGGTGGCGGTGGTGACTTCCCTGGTCTCGTTCTTCGTTTCGCTGTGGATGCTGAGCATGTTCCACGCGCAAAACCCCAACTTCCAGATGGTGTACGACAAAATCTGGATGAAAACCGGCGGTTTTGAAATCCACTACGCCATGGGCGTGGACGGCTTGAGCATCTTGCTGGTGCTGCTGACCACCCTGCTGACGCCGATTTCCATTTTCTCCGCGTGGACGGCGATTGAGGACCGCGTCAAGGAATTCACCATCGCCTTCCTGGTCATGGAAGTCGGCATGTTGGGCGTTTTCCTGGCGCTGGATCTGTTCACCTTCTTCGTGTTCTGGGAGTTCAGCCTGGTGCCGATGTACTTCATCATCGGCATTTGGGGCGGCCCGCGGCGCACCTACTCGGCCATCAAGTTCATGCTCTACACCATGGTCGGCTCGGTGCTGATGTTGCTTGCCATTTTGTGGCTGGGCTTGAGCCAAGGCACCTTCTACCTGCCCGACCTGCTGGCTAAGGGCGTGAATTTGCCGCTCCACCTGCAATCGTGGCTGTTCCTCGCCTTTGCGCTGGCCTTTGCCATCAAAGTGCCCATGTGGCCGCTGCACTCGTGGTTGCCCGACGCCCATGTGGAAGCGCCCACCGCCGGTTCGGTCATTCTGGCGGGCGTCTTGCTGAAGATGGGCACTTACGGCTTCCTGCGCTTCAACCTGTCGCTCTTCCCCCAAGCGTCGGTGAAATACGCGGTGCCCATCGCGGTGCTGGCGATTATCGGCATCATTTACGGCGCGATGGTCGCCTATGCTCAAAAAGACTTCAAGAAACTGGTGGCCTACACGTCGGTGAGCCACTTGGGCTTCGTGATGTTGGGCTTGTTTGCCCTCAACCCCTTGGGCATTGAGGGCGGCATTTTGCAGATGATCAACCACGGCCTCAGCACGGGCGCATTGTTCCTTATCGTGGGTGTGATTTACGAACGCACGCACACCCGCGACCTCAACGCCTTCGGCGGCTTGTGGAAGATCATGCCGATTTACGGCGCTTTCTCCATCGTTGTGGCGCTCTCTTCCATGGGCTTGCCCGGTTTGAACGGGTTTATCGGCGAATTTACCATCTTGTTAGGCGCGTTCAAGTCATCGGTTTTGGGCCCCGTTTTCACTATTTTTGCGGCTACCGGCATTATTTTGGCGGCGGTGTACATTTTGGTTATGCTCCAAAAGGTCTTTATGGGTCCGGTGAAGGAAAAGAACCTTGG
>JALUBW010000160.1:2038-4580 GCA_027044735.1 Anaerolineales bacterium | reverse complement strand
TCAAGTCATCGGTTTTGGGCCCCGTTTTCACTATTTTTGCGGCTACCGGCATTATTTTGGCGGCGGTGTACATTTTGGTTATGCTCCAAAAGGTCTTTATGGGTCCGGTGAAGGAAAAGAACCTTGGTCTGAAAGACCTCAACTGGCGTGAAATCACCGTTTTCGCCGTGCTGACCCTGTTCATCTTCTGGATCGGCTTGCACCCCGCCCCGTTCTTCAACTTGATGGGGCCGGCGGTTGAAAAACTGGCGCAAGGCTTGCAGGCCGCGGCTCTGGCGATGCATTGATGCCCGGAATGCAGAGAGGTTAACGCCAAGGCCGCCAAGGACACAGAGGACGCCAAGATTAACGCAGAGGCGCAGAGTAGGGGCGAGGCATCGCCTCGCCCAGAGGCGCAAAGAGGTAACGCCAAGGGCGCCAAGATTAACGCAGAGACGCAAAGAAAGTAGAGGCGCAGAGAGCGCAAAGGAAAAATTCTGTGTTTTCTGCAGATTTTCTGTGTTCTCTCTGCGGTTTTCTCCTTCAATTGGTGTAAATCTGTGTCAATCTGTGGATAAGTAACGCCAAGGGCGCCAAGAGCGACGCCAAGGCCGCCAAGGACACAGAGGACGCCAAGGTTAACGCAAAGACGCAAAGGAAACAAAGAGCGCAAAGAAAAGCATTCTGTGTTTTCTGCAGATTTTCTGTGTTCTCTGTGGTTTCTTGTGTTTTTCTAAGGTAACGAGGATTCCATGACCTTCTCCGATTTTGCCACCCTGTTGCCCGAAACCGCGCTGGTGATTTGGGCGAGCGCGCTGTTGCTGGTGGATTTGTTCATCCCCAAAAACCGCAAGGGCTGGACCGCGTTTTTGGCCGTGTTGGGCTTGGCCGCGGCGTTCGGCTTTGCGCTGGCGCAGGGCAGCGGCATGGGCGCCGGTTTCGGCGGCATGGTGGCTTCGGATGGGTTCGCCACCTTCCTTGAAGCGCTGCTCGCGCTGAGCGGCGGTTTGGGCATTTTGCTGGCCTACGATTACCTCAAGCGTCAAGGGATTGAGCGCGGCGAGTATTACACCCTGCTGCTCTTCTCCGTGGCCGGGATGATGCTGATGGCCAAAGCCGCCGACCTGATGGTGCTGTTCCTCGCGTTGGAGTTGCTCTCCATCCCGCTGTATGTGCTTTCGGCCTTTGGCCGCCCGCGTGAGGCAGGCGAAGAGGCCGCGCTCAAATACTTCTTGCTGGGCGCATTCGCCGCCGCGTTTCTGGTTTACGGCATCGCGCTGACCTACGGCGCAACCCAAACCACGCGCATTGCAGACATCGCCGAGGCCGTGCGGGCTGGCTCGGCGAACCTGCCCCTGCTGGCTTTCGGCGCCGGGCTGCTGCTGGTGGGGCTGGGCTTCAAGGTCGCGGCGGTGCCTTTCCACATGTGGACGCCCGACGTCTACGAAGGCGCGCCTTCCCCGCTGACCGGCTTCATGGCGGTGGGCGCCAAGGTCGCCGGATTTGCCGCGCTGCTGCGGGTGCTGGTGCTCGCCTTCCCGGCCTTGGGCAGCCAACTCACGCCGTTGGTGTGGGCGTTAGCGCTGCTCACGATGGTGGTGGGCAACCTCGCCGCGCTGGCGCAGAAAAACATCAAGCGAATGTTGGCTTATTCCAGCATTGCCCACGCGGGCTACATGCTGGTGGCGGTGGTGGCCTTTGCCGATGCCAAAGTCGCGCCCGCGGCGGTGGCTGCGGTGCTGTTTTACCTTGGAGCGTACGCGCTCACCAACTTCGGCGCGTGGGCGGTGGTGGTCGCGGTGGAGCGCACCGAAGGCGGGGGGCTGGAAATCGCCGACTACGCCGGTTTGGGGCGCAAGCACCCGTGGCTGGCGCTGGCGATGACGGTTTTCATGCTATCCTTTGCCGGTTTTCCGCCCACGGTGGGCTTTGTGGGTAAGTTCTACCTCTTCCGCGCCGCACTGGATGCGGGCTACGTCGGTCTGGCCATCGTCGGCGTGCTGGCTTCGGTGGTCTCGGTTTACTACTACATGCGCGTGGTGACCACCATGTACATGCGGGAAGGTGACGCTGAGGCTCAAGGCGACGCGTGGCTGAAAGTGGAAGTGGCGCTGACCGCGTTGGCTACCGTTTTCTTGGGAATCATCGTCGCGCCCGTGTTCCAATGGGCAGTGCAGGCGGTGCTGAAGGTGTAACCGCCGCCTCATTTCATCCGGGGAACGCCACCAATACAAAATCATCAAAGCCCCGCGGCACAGCGTCGTGGGGCTTTTTTGGAACCGTGAGGGTTAACGCAGAGGCGCAGAGAGAACCACAGATTACGCAGATTAGCACAGATTTTTTTTCTGCGAAATCTGCGGTTTCAACTATTCAATCGGTGAAAATCTGTGTCAATCGGTGGATGAAACAAACCACAGATTACAGATTAGCGCAGATTTTTTTCTGTGTTCTCTGTAAATTTCTGTGTTTTCTGTGGTGATTCTGTGTCATCCGTGTTTTTCGCGGGAGGGAACAAATTATGAATAAGAAATTCAAACTCATCGTGGCGATAGCCGCCATTGTA
>JALUBW010000160.1:0-1938 GCA_027044735.1 Anaerolineales bacterium | reverse complement strand
TTTTTTCTGTGTTCTCTGTAAATTTCTGTGTTTTCTGTGGTGATTCTGTGTCATCCGTGTTTTTCGCGGGAGGGAACAAATTATGAATAAGAAATTCAAACTCATCGTGGCGATAGCCGCCATTGTAGCCGTTTTGGGCTTCGGGGCGCTCGTGTATCGTGCTCATGCCAAGGGAAAGACAAAGCCGGGCATTCCGCCGAGCGCGCAGGCTTTGGTAAGCCAGCACGTGGCATGGCTGGTGCTTCCCTTGCCGGAGGGCATGGACGTGGGGAATGGCCTGGATGGCCTCTCGCTTAAGTTGTGGGATACCCAGGGCAACGCTGTAGATACTCAAGAAATGGCCGTGAACCTGGCACGTACACCCGATGGCGCGGGGTGGGAATACTTTTTGTTGCCCATGGGCGATTTTAGCGCGCACCCCCTTGCCCGCGCGCAGGTAGAACTCCCCACGCTGAACCAGAAGACCGAGTTTACCTTCCGCACCGTGCCTAAGGCCAAGGTGGTCGCCGATGGCAAGGGGTTTGAGGTGCGCGACGTCGTCGCCCGCGGGGCATACGTGGCGCTTTTCGTCTGCTTCCGCGTGCCCGACGTGCGGGATTGGCAGCCCCAACTTAGCCTCTACCGTGCGGGGACAAACACCCCCTTGTACCTCTACGCCCGCCAGTTTTACCATGTGAAACAGGCCGCCACCCAAACCCATCGGTGCAACCTGTTCCTCTTTGGCCCCAATCCCAAGGGGACAGGCAAACAAGCGGGCGCGCTGCGCGGTGAACTGGTGCTGAAGGCGAGCGGCTTTCGTCTGGATGAAGGGCAATGCCTGACTCAGGCGGAAAAAGAGCGCCTGCAGCAGAAAGCGCGGCAGGAGAATTTGAACCCCACCCTGCTGCCGTTTGTGGAATGGAAGGATGCGTCTGCAGATTGGCCGTTCCGCTGGTGCCCGCGGCCGCCGAAGGGGGCAGAGCAAGACGGCACGTTAGCCGGCCAATGGTCGCAGCAGATGCAGAGGCTTTACGATGACCTATTTTTCGTTCATGCCGGTTTTCAGGCAAGCATACAGTTGCCGTGAACTGATGGATGCAGGGCCATGAAACGGAAGAGCCCCACCAGTCGGTGGGGCTTTTTCGTGTTTGATGCGGAACTTACGCAGTTGCCCATAGAAGCGCTTGTTTTTACGTCATGGCGAGCCGCCGTAGGCGGCGAAGCCATCCCCTACACGGTGGGGGAGACCGCCGAAGCGGTCTACGACCGCCTCGCGGTGACATAAAGCAGGGGAACTGCGTAACTCCTGTGGTGGTATTTGCTCGCTTAGGGCGTTTTGATCTCCACCACGGCATTGGTCCTATAATCGGTGAGGATGGGGATGAGTTGGGGGGGTGGTGTTGCTTTCATCCAGCGCCGGAGCGCAAGGGCCAATGGTGAGTTCTATGTTGTCCAGGTGAAGCGTTTTGGGCGGTGGGGATTTGAAGTGGTAACGATAGGTGATGTTGAATGAGACGCTATCGTTTTCCCTATGTAAGTCTGTTGCATCCAAGGCAAAGAACTCAACGGGGACGTGTTCACGGGTGTTGAAATAAGGTTTGCAGACCACGTGGCGGATGTCCGACGCGTAGATTTGTGGCAACCCCTTGATTTGGAAAGTAAGGAATAGATGGTCGTTGCTGGCTGTTGCCTTTACAAGTTTGACCTGTGGCGTTGCATTTTGAGTGGGTGTCGCCTTTGGTTGGGCTTTGCAGCCAGCGAGCACTAAAGCCGCGAGGAGCAAAAAGAGTGGTGTGGGCAAAAGTATCCGTTTAAGGTTTGTGGATTTTGTCAGAAGCATGACCGTGCTCCTTCCTCCAAGTTTGGCTTGCGGCCCCTCAACGCTGCCTTTTGTGCATATGACCCCAAAACGAACTTTCATTTGTAATTACCTACCCAGAAGCGCTGCCGTGGCTTTTC
>JALUBW010000159.1 GCA_027044735.1 Anaerolineales bacterium | reverse complement strand
AGTTCCAACACCTGCCGCTCGCGTTCGCTCAAAGCCGCCAAAGCCTCCTGAATTTGCTCACGAAGCAGGTCGCGCATGGCCTGTTCTATTGGCTGAGGGGTTTCCGAATCTTCCACCAGATCGCCGAGGGTTTGATTTTCTTCGTCGCCCATGGTCAGGTCAAGCGATAGCGGCTCTTCAGTTGCCTTTAGGATTTTGCGCACTTTTGAAACCGTGCTTCTCCAGCGGTGTTCCAGCGCTGGTGGCAGGGGGCGGCCATCTTTTAGGGCTTTTCGTATTTCCCTTTCCTCTTCGTCGGTTAGGAAACCGGAAGCCAGAGCGAGGTCTTCAATTTCCGGCTCGCGCCCCAGTTTTTGGGTGAGGTCGCGCTGGATTTTGCGGAGTCGGTGGTAAGTTTCAATCACGTGCACGGGCAAGCGGATGGTGCGTCCTTGCTCGGCGACGGCGCGCGAAACGGCCTGTCTTATCCACCACGTGGCGTAAGTGCTGAATTTGTAGCCGCGCGCGGGGTCAAATTTTTCCACCGCGCGGAGCAAGCCCAAATTGCCTTCCTGAATCAAATCAAGCAAAGGCACGCCGCGGTCAACATAGCGCTTGGCTATGCTCACCACAAGCCGCAAATTTGCGCGCACCAAGGCGGTGCGGGCTTCTTCGGCGCGCGCCTCAATTGCTTTGAGGTGTGCTTTCAGTTCTTCATCCTCGGGCAAATAACGGCGGAATGTGCTGTCGGAAGGCAGCCTGCCGTTGCGGCTGTAAAAATCCCCGACTTTGGTGGCGGTGGTGGAAGGGAGGGCGTATGAATCGGTGAACACGGTGACAAATTGCGCCGCCGCTGCATCCCAAAACGGGTCTTTGCCCCATGCTCCGCTGCTGAGGTAGGAATGGATGTAGGACGGCGCATCCGTATCCCAGCCATCGGCGAGCATTTGCGCCTCGGAAAGCAGAAGCAGAAAATCGGGCGGCTCGCAGCCCATTCGCTCCACGTCTTCAATGCCGCGCTTCCATGCTGTTTTGAGTTCGCCATAAAGGGCGCAAAATAGGCCGCGTGCGCTCTTTCCTTTCGGCGAGCGGGCTTTTGGATGGGAACGAAGCCAAGTGATCCGCTTTTGAGCGGCAATCATCACGGCCAGCCAAAATTCCTGCTCGGCGGTGAGCAACTTTGCCTGCCCAATTTCGCGCAAATAGAGATGCACCGGGTCGCTCTCGGCCTCACTTCCCGTTTCGTGAAGAAGCGGGGCAATTTCGGCCTCGGCCTCGCCCTCGGGAATTTCGGCGCTCAAGCCATAATCCTCTTCGTTCACTTCCCAATTTTCTTCCATGGTGCACAATCCTCAAGCAGCGTAGGGGAGCAGTGGAAAGCCCTTCTTCAGGGCAGCATCAAGCCTGCGGCGGAGTCGCACGGCTTCGTTGACGCGGCGGAGGTAGTGTTCGCTTTCGGGGTCTTCGGCTTTTTGCGCTTCGGCGAGCAGGAAATAAAGTTGTTCCAACTCGGCGTTGACCTGTTCATAACGCAAGCGGACGAGGTTGTAAAGTGCTTCGGGCAGGGCAAGTTCGGGTCGCTTGGCAAGGTGCTCGGTCAGCGCCAAGCAAGCCTCGGCTTCTTCCAGCAGAGATTCGTCAAGGTTGGTAATGAGATGGTCGCCGGGCTCGGCCTCTTCTTGGTTTGCGGCTTGTTGCACGGCAACGAAAAGGGCGCGCAGGGCTTCGGTTGGGAAATCCTCAGCGCTCGGTGGTGGAAGACCGCGCTCGCGCAAGCCGCGCTCCACGGCGAAAAGCATCATGGGGTCGCGTAGCAGTGCTCCGATCACCAGCCGCCCGAGTTTTATGGTGACCGGCGGCTCGGCAGTGCGTCTTGCCCTTTTTGGGGCGGTGGGCGTTTTTGGGGAAATGGTCGGCGCGAGGCGGCGCTTGCGGCGCTTCCGCGTGGGCGGTTTCCATGCCAAAAGGGCATCTTCATCCACCTTGAGCAGGTAGGCAAGTTTGTGCAGGTAGGTGTTGCGCTCAATGGGGTTTGCGACTTCGTAAATCAGGGGTAACACCTGCTCGGCAATTTCGGCCTTGACTTTAGGGTCGTCAAGGTCACGGTCGGCGGCCAAAGTGTTCATAATGAAAATGATGAGTGGCTCAGCGTTGGCGATGATTTGTCGCCAAGCGTCGGGGTCGGCAAGGGCAATTTCGTCGGGGTCTTTGCCTTCGGGGAGCAAAACGGCGCGCAAATCGGCGCGCAGGCGGCTTTCGTGGCGGAGCAGCCCGCGGGGGTCAAACGCGATTTCGGTTTCATCGCTCAGGCTTCGGCGGGCGACGTCCATGCTCCGCAGCGTGGCGCGGATGCCCGCGGCATCGGGGTCAAGCGCAAGGATAATGCGGCGGGTGTAGCGTTTGAGCAAGCGCATTTGCGCCTCGGTGAGCGCCGTGCCCATTGGCGAGACGGCGTTGCCAAACCCTGCCTGTGCCAGCCCGATGACGTCCATGTAGCCTTCTACGATAACAACCTCTTTTTGCTCGCGGATGGCTTTAGCGGCCTTGTCCAAGCCGTAGAGCAAACGACCTTTGTCAAAAATCGGGGTTTGGGGCGAGTTGAGGTATTTCGGCACGCCCTCGGGGTCTAAAGTGCGCGCGCCAAAGCCCACTGCCCGCCCGCGCACATCGCGAATCGGGAACATCACGCGGTTGCGGAAGCGGTCGTAAGTTTTGCCGTCGTCGCGTTTGGTCACCAAACCGGCTTCAACCAATTCATCCAGCGAATAGCCGTGAGCCGTGAAATACTCCATTGCCGCATCCCATGAATTGGGGGCATAGCCTAAGCCGAAGGATTCAATGGTTTCATCGTTTAGGCCGCGCCGATGGAGGTAATCCAGCGCCGGTTTGCCCGCTGGGGTGTGGAGGTGATGGCGGTAGAAGGTGACGGCTTCGCTCATCAGGTCGTAAAGGCGTTGGTGCGCTTCACGTTCTTCTTTGGAAGGGGCGGAGCGCGGTTGCAGAGGGACGCCGGCGCGCTCGGCGAGGTATTCAAGCGCTTGCTTGAAATCCCAGCCTTCGCGCTTCATCACAAAGGTGAAAATGTCGCCGCCTATGTTGCAACTGAAACAGCGCCATGTGCCGGTCTCGGGGAAAACCACAAA
>JALUBW010000158.1 GCA_027044735.1 Anaerolineales bacterium | reverse complement strand
TTTTTTCTTTGCGTCCTTTGCTTTCTCCGCGTCTCTGCGTTAACTTGGCGCCCTTGGCGTTAACCTCTCTGCGCCTCTGCGTTACCTCAATGCAGCCATTCCCGCAGGTTGACCACCACCAGCAGGCCCAAAAGCAAAACAAAGCCAACAAAATTTATAGCATTCACCAAGCGGATGGGAGCACGACGGCGCACCGCCATCTCTCCCAACGCAAGCAACGCCCGGCCGCCATCAAGCGCCGGAAGCGGTATCAGGTTGAGCACTCCCAGCGAAATGGTCAAGATAATGAAGAACGAAAGTGTATTCACCGGAAAACGATCACCAGAGGTGCGGGCGTTTTGCAAATCAGCCGTGCGGAACTGCCGAAACACTTTGTACATCCCCTTATAGCCCAACAACTGCGGCTTTGGGGTGCTTGGGGAGCGCCTGCGCCGCAAAAGGGTAAACGGCATCTTAGCCACCTGAATTGTATCGCCAACCGTGGCGCGCACCCCCATCCACACAGCGGTAAAAACGCCCGCCTTGCGCAACGTAGGCCCCATCAAAATGCCAATCGCGCCGGTGGGCGGCGGCGGATTGCGCGGCGTAAGCGCAACTGTTATCACCTTTTCCCCACGCTTCACACTCAGGGAAATTTTCTCACCCAAGTGGGAATAAATCAAGTCGTGAATTTGGTCGGGGGCTTTCACAGGCTGGCCGTTCACCGCCACAATCAAATCGCCCGGCTGCAGACCAGCCATCTGCGCCGGGGAATTGGGTGCCACCTCAATAATGGCTATTTTGCTCAGGTCGGGCACGCCTTCATGGGCAAAAATCAGAGCATAGAGCACCACGGCCACAAGCAAATTCATCAGCGGGCCAGCCAAAGCCACCAAAAATTGCTTGAACGGCGGGGCAAGCGCCAACGCGTCCACAGTTTCCCCGTCTTCGCCCCCTTTTATGACCTTTGGGCGCACAAATCCGCCCAAAGGGATAGCATTTAGCGTGTATTTTGTGCCGCCGGCTTCAAACAGGGTGAAAAGGCGCGGCGGAAACCCAATGCCGAATTCTTCAATCGGAATTCCAAGTAAGCGCGCCACGACAAAATGCCCAAATTCGTGCAACAAAATCAGCAAAGCAAGCGCAACCACAAACAAAACCAAAGTACCCATACAGTTCCCTCGGTCAAAAAGGCTGAAAGTCTCAATCTCCCCCATTATATCGCGGCAATCTCGGCGAAAATTCCAAAACGGCCGAGCGCCTTGCAGCATCACTCGGTCGGCCGCACTTTCAAGGAGCGCAAGCGGTTCAAAGCCGCTCCAATTTCCAGCAAGCGGACGGCGGCGAGGTCGCCCGGAGGGTCGCGAAAACGCCCCAAAGCCTCCCAACCGCGTTCTTCAACCTCATGCAAAACCAATTCCAGTGCGGCGCGTAGGGGACGCGTGCCGTCAAAATAGCCGCGTTCCAGCGCATAAGCCCACGCGAGCCCAATCGCACGCACCTGCGAGGGGTGCACAATTTGTTCCAATGCCCGCAAATCAACATCCTCGCGCCCCCAAGTCAGCCCATCCAGACCGCGGGCTTTGACCACGAGGGGCTTTTTGCCACGCGCGGGATTCAGGCTTTGCGGCTCGGGGGCACGCGGCGTCAGCAGCAGGGGCGAATCCGCCTCACTTTCCCGGCCAGTGGGGAACTGCGCGGCAACCGCGCGGGCCCGTTCGGTGAGGTCGTGCGGCTCATATTCCACCATGCCGATAACCGTATCTGCCACGTCAAGGTAATCGCCGCTGCCACCCAGCACAAGCACGGTGCTCACGCCGCGCTCGGCGTAAAGTTGGCGCACGCGGTCAATGAACGGCGTAATTGGCTCGTGCTCTTTGGGCACCAAAGCCTGCATCCGGCGATCGCGAATCATGAAATTAGTCGCCGCGGTATCCTCATCCACCAAAAGCACCTGTGCGCCAAGTTCCAGCGCTTCCATGATGACCGCGGCTTGCGAGGTTGAGCCGGAGGCATTTTCGGTGCTAAAAAAAGCGGTATCGCGCCCCAAGGGCAGGTCAGAAATGAAACCGCTGATGTTCACTCCCGCCACACTGCGCCCGTCCTCGGCGCGGATTTTGACGGTGGCAGGGTGCGAAACCACGCGCTCACGCCCGTCATCGGGCTTATGGTTGTAAATTCCCAGCGCGAGGGCGTTCAGCAGGGTAGATTTGCCGTGAAAGCCGCCGCCGACGATAAGCGTAACCCCGCGTGGGATGCCCATGCCCGTTACAACGCCTGCATTGGGAAGATGCATCTCGGCGCGCAGGCTCGGCGGCGAGCGGAAAGGCACGCCGTTTGGCAAAGGGCAGTCGTCCACACCGGAGCGGCGGGGCAAAATTGCCCCATCGGCGACAAAGGCAACCAAACCGAGCGAATCCAAGCGCGAACGCAGGAAATCGGCGTCTTCGGCGGTGAGGGCGTAACGGCGCGCGGAGGGCAAATCCACCGCGGCGGCGCGCAACGATGAGCGCACCACGATGGGCACGTCTTCGGTCAGAAGGGCAATAGCCTCGCGCGCCAAAATGCGCCTGCCCGCGGCGGGCAATCCCACCGTGAAGCGCGCCTCCACCCCTTCCGCGCCCACACGCACCGCCGTGCGGGGGAGCATTTGCTGGCCGGGGGCATCTATGCGAATTTCGCCGCTGTGCCCCGTGCCGCGCCGCCGCGAGAAACGGCGCGCCTGCGCCGCAAACTGCTCGGCAAGGTAATGCTCCAAGCCCACGCGGCGGCTAACGTTCTCCCACAATTCGGGCGGAAAGCCCGCCGTGCGGGATGGAAGACAGACGCGGAAGCGGCTCGGCGCGGCAAACGGGTCGCCCTGCACGTGTTCAACGCACAGGGCAAAATCGCCAAAATCGTATCGGCCGGTGATGGATTTGTAGGCCTTGTAGCCGCGGCCGTCCAACCGGCTTAGAAGCGCAATAAGTTTTTGCATTTCAACGGGCAATCGCTCGGCTTACCGGCACGCCTTATCCACTAACGGGTTGGGCACGCCTTTGGGGTTTTCGCGGTAGTCGTAAAAGCCGATGCCGCTCTTGCGGCCTAAGTAGCCGGCATCCACCATCTGGCGGAGCAGGTAGGCCGGGCGGTATTTGTCGTCGCCCAGGTCGCGCTGGAGCACTTCCATCACATACAACACCA
>JALUBW010000157.1 GCA_027044735.1 Anaerolineales bacterium | reverse complement strand
CACCTAAAAGCCGCCATTATGGCGGCTTTTTGTGTCCACTGATTGAAAAAACACAGAAAACGCAGAAATTTACAGAGAACACAGAATTTTTCTTTGTGCTCTCTGCGTCTCTGCGCCCCTCTGCGCCCCTCTGCGCCTTTGCGTTTCTTTGTGCCCTTGGCGTTACCATCCACCGATTGACACAGATTTGCACCGATTGAAAAAGAAAACCACCGAGAACACAGAAACTTTCAGAGAACACAGAAATTTTTTCTTTGCGCTCTTTGTCTCCTTTGCGTCTTTGCGTTGACCTTGGCGTCCTTTGCGCCCTTGGCGCCCTTGGCGTTAACCTCTTTGCGCTAACCTTGGCGTCCTTTGCATTTCTTGGCGTCTTGGCGTTACCGCCCACCGATTGACACAGATTTTCACCGATTGGATGGCTGAAACCGCATATTACGCAGATTTCACAGAAAAATCTGTGCTAATCTGCGAAATCTGTGGTTTCTCTCTGCGTCTCTGGGCGAGGCGATGCCTCGCCTCTACTCTGCGCCTTTGCGTTAACCTTGGCGTCCTTTGCGTTTCTTGGCGTCTTGGCGTTACCTTCATGCTATAATTGGGTGCGCCCGCCCGCGTTTGAGTGGGAGGGTAGTTCTGAATTTTGTTTCTAAGGAGGCGAGTATGGGTAAAGGTGATCGGCGCACCCGCCGCGGCAAGATTTGGCGGGGCTCTCATGGCAAGAGCCGCCCAAAGCCCAAGAAGGTGCGCAAGCAAAAGGCGTAGGCGCGGCGACCATCCTCGCAGGGCGAATTTCTCTTGCCCTGCTACGCTGAGAGACCGCATCGCGGCTCCCCGCGCAACGCAACCCCCACCGCTCGGTGCGGGGTTTTGCGTTTAGTGTGAGCCGCCGATGCAATACCCACTACCCGATGAGGTGAGCATGCCAGCGAAGTTGATTTTGCGCAACAAAACCTACGAAGTGCCCCACGGCATCACCATCAAACAGGCGTTGAAAAAGTTGGACATTCCCGCCGAAGAGGTAATCCCAACCCGTGAGGGCGAGTTGGTAACCGAAGACACCCGCCTGAAAGATGGCGACATCATCCGCCTTGTGGATGTGATTTCTGGCGGGTAGCACCCAGTTCCCAAAACGAGAGGTAAACCTATGCGCTGTCGCAAGTGCAGCAAGCCTGCCGTCATCAACATGCGCCATCACAAGTTGGCGCTTTGCAAGGAGCATTTTCTTGAATGGATTGTGGAGCAGACCGAGCGTTTCATCCGCAAATACCGCATGTTTACCCACGACGACAAAGTGCTCGTGGCGGTTTCGGGCGGCAAGGATTCGCTCGGCTTGTGGGATGTGCTGTGGCGCTTGGGCTATCAAGCCGATGGGCTTTACATTGACCTCGGCATTGACGGCGGCTTTGGCTATTCCAACCAATCCAAGGAGTTGACGGTCGCGTTTGCCGAGGAACGCGGGCTCAAACTGCACATTGTTGACGTGGTGGCAAGTTACGGCGCTACCATCCCTGAGATGGCGCGGCTAACGCATCGGGGGAAAGGGAAGCCTTGCTCGGTGTGTGGCTTGGTCAAGCGCCATGAAATGAACCGCATTGCCCGCGACTTCGGCTATTCTGTCCTTGCCACAGGTCACAATTTGGACGATGAGGCGGCGGTGCTGTTTGGGAACACGCTCACATGGGCGACCGGCTACCTCGTCCGGCAGGGACCGGTGCTTGAGGCGGTGCCGGGGCTGGCGCGCAAGGTCAAACCTTTCTTCCGCTTTTACGAGCGCGAAACCGCCGCGTATGCCCTCCTGCGCGGCATCAAATACATTTACGATGAATGCCCATTTTCGGTGGGGGCGAAATCCATCTACTACAAAAAACTGCTCAACCGTCTTGAAGCCGATCGCCCGGGGGCGAAGTTGCAGTTTTACCTCGGATTTTTGCGCGCCAAAGAAGAGGGGCTGTTTGCCCAGCGCGCCGAGGAGGTCGTTGAAACCCTGCACACCTGCCCCGTTTGCGGTCAGCCCACCTCGGCGCCCGGGAAATGCGCCTTTTGCCGCCTTGTGGAGCGCGTGGAAGAAGCCAAGCGCCGCCGCGAACTTTCCAACGCATCTTCTTGAAAAATTGCACCTTCAGGAGGTTGCTATGCCGATAACTCAGCCCGAAGATTTGAAAGATCTGACGCTTTTGGGGCGCAAAGCCAAGCCAAGCAAGAAGTTGGAGGCTTTTCCTAACCGTTCCCCCGACCGCTATTACCTAGTTTCGCTGGTTACAAGCGAATTTACGTGCCTTTGCCCCGTGACCGGACAGCCCGATTTTGCCACCATTAAGGTTTATTACGTTCCCGACCAGAAAATTGTGGAATCAAAATCGTACAAACTCTACTTGTGGTCTTACCGCGATGAAGGCGTGTTTCACGAGCATGTGGTGAACAAAATTTTGGATGATTTGGTTGCCGCGATTGACCCCCATTTCATCCGCGTTGTGGGCGAATTTAACATCCGCGGCGGCATCGCCATCACGGTCAGCGCCGAAAAAGTCAAAACCCCAGAGGCCAAAGAAGCGGTTGCCGGTATGCTTTAGCGGCCAACGTCGCGCCGAGCGGCTTTTTCCCGCCGTGTGCGCTTTTCTTGCCGGTAGATTTCCACCCCGTCCCAAAACAGCGTGGCGGCGGTGATGCCCAGCACGCCCGAAAGCAAGTTGCTGGGCGTGGCAAAAGCGCCCGCCATCACCAGCGCGCTGAGCAAAAAGAAAACCGGTGCTGGCCGCGTGCCCCAAAGGGCGTGAAACCGGCGCACCATCACGTGCCCAAGCCCGATTGTGGCGAATGTAGTCACGGCGAGGACAATGCCTGCGGGTTGGAAGTTCACCACTTTCTCCTTCGCTTGGGGTTGGCGGGGAAGAGACCGCGCCGCACACGTTCTTCCTGCGGCGGGAGTTCGGTTGCGCCCCAAACGATAGATCCAGCGAGGATTCCGACCAGCGCCGAAGCCCAAAACGGCCTTATCCACAGCGTTGCCAAAGCCAGAGCAGCGCCAAAAGTGAGCACCGCAGGCCAAACCTGCGCGCCGACGTGATATTCAAGTTTGACCACCCACAAAAAGCCAAAGCCGATTGCCGCCAGCATGGCAACGCCTAAAATCAATCCGGTGAAGTTCATGCTCAGCCTTCCCAGCCGTGCTCGCCGATTAGCGGCACAAAGGCTACGGAATCGTAAGTTTCGCGCTCCCAACTGTTTCCGCGGCGCGTCCAGCGCTCCAGAACTTGCCAGCCGCGCGACCCAACCGGCGCGACCAGCCTGCCGCCTTCGTTCAACTGCTCCAAAAGCGGCTGCGGGACGCGCGGAGCCGCCGCGGCTATCAAAATCCCCTCAAAGGGGGCTTCTTTGGGCAGGCCTAAACTGCCATCGCCAATGTGGACGTGCACGTTTTCCAGCCCGAGTTCCGCCAAGCGCTGCGCCGCTTGCTCGGCCAGCGCGGGTATGCGCTCAATTGTGTGGACTTCGCGCGCCAGGTGCGCCAGCACCGCCGCCTGATAGCCTGAGCCGGTGCCGACTTCCAGCACCTTTTCGTCGCCTTGCAAGCCGAGCAGCGAGCACATCAGCGCCACGATGAAAGGCTGCGAAATGGTCTGCCCATGTCCAATTGGCAGGGGGTAATCGGCGTAGGCTTCATTGCGGTGCGGCTCGGGCACGAAAAGGTGGCGCGGCACGCGGCGCATTGCCTCAAGCACGCGCTCATCGGTGATGCCGCGCGCTGCAATTTGCGTTTGCACCATCTTCTCGGCCAATTCCTGCCAATTCATTCCTGATTGTCTGCCCACTGCAAAAGCCTCAGCAAATCTGCGGGGGCTGTTTTGGGGGACTGGTGGTGCTCGCGGATGAGGGCAATTGCCCGCGGCGATGCGCCAACCCCTTCCGCCAGATGGGCGCTCCACTCGGGATGACGGGCGGCAATCACAAAAGCGCGCTTCCAGCCTTTGGGCTCGCCCATTCCCCAAACCGCGGCGCGCCGAGGGAACAAAGCCCTCCCGACCACCCAGAGCACCCGTTCCCAAACCCGCGGCCGCTGCATTGCTTTGCCTACATCGTGCAGAAGGGCTGCGGCGAGCAAATCAGCGTCGCGATGCCCCGCATCCCACAGGCGGCGGAAGACGCGTAGCGCATGTGCTTGCTCGGCGATCGGCATTTTGAGGAACAGGGCGCGTTGAGGCTCGTTGAGCACCCTAAGCGCCAAGTTCAATGAATCCTCATCGGGCTTTCCGAGCAGAGCATCGGCAAACTGGCGGGCGCGGTAGGCTAACCTAAAAGCAGTTGCCCCAGTTTCACCGTAGGCCATACTACCAGCCATCCCAAAACATCAATGTGCAACATCGGGAGCACGAACAGCACCACCAAAAACAACGGCATGGCATAAGGTTGTAACGGCGCGAGGTAGCGTTGCCAAAACCGTGGGAAAAGCCCTGCTATCACCTTGTCGCCGTCCAGCGGCGGAATGGGGATGAGGTTGAAGAAAAAGAGCAAAATGTCAAAAAACACCACCGCCGCGAGGAAGCGGAGAGTTAACCTGCCCAAAGCCGTGGTGGCGAGAAACGGTGAAGCGAGGCGGTAGGAGACCGCCGCGGCCACGGCAAGCAAAAGGTTGCTCAGCGGACCGGCGAAGGCCACCCAAAAGTAGGCCCGCGGCGAGCGCAGGTAGTAGGGCGAAATTGGTGTCGGCTTAGCCCACCCAAAACCGGTGAGCAAAAAGAAAATTGTGCCCCACAGGTCAAGGTGAACGAGGGGGTTGAGGGTGAGGCGCCCCGCCTGCTTGGGCGTTGGGTCGCCAAAGCGGGTTGCCGTCCACGCGTGGGCAAATTCGTGGATTGGGAAAGCCACCACGATGATTGCGAGGCGGAACAAGGTTTCTAACACGTTGGGCAAAACAAGCATTGGCGCTCTCCGCGGAGGTGTGCGCGGGATTATAACATGCGCGCACTGCGAGCCGCTCAATGGCCTTGGTTCTTTTCCCCCTTTGGGTGCTGTGCAATTTCAAGTTCGTACCAAACCGGGTAGTGGTCAAAACCGGCTTCTTCTATCTTCAAAACTTTGGCGTCGCGCACCTTCCAATCGGGGTGGCCGGGGCGGAGGAAGAGGTAGTCCAGCCGATTTTGCACCGGCAGGGAAATTGGGTAGCGGATGCGATGGGTGATGGGTGGCTCTTCGGCAGCCGAGCCGTTTTCAAGGAAGAGATCCCGCCAGCGAGAGGAGGCGTAGCGCGCCGGCTTGCCACCCGCCGGCATGTTGAAATCGCCGCCTACGATTACGCTTTCTTCGCCGCCGAGGGCATCCACCCAATCGGCCAGTTCTTCTACTGATTTGGTGTTGGCTAAGCCACGGAAGCCCATGTGTATGCTGACAAACCACATTTCCGCCCAAGGTAGTTTGATGCGCGCCGCCAGTCCAGTATCCAATGTGAAATACGGCACAATCGGAAAAGCCCACCCGCCGGTGTAAGGCTTGGACTGCACAATTGGGTATCTGCTTACCACTGCGACGCCTTCTGCCGGTTTTGTTTCGTTTTCAATTGCACCGCTGAAATAGGCGACGGCATGGTCAGCGTTTAGCCGTTCTGCGATGAACTTAGCGGCGGTACAATCGGGCGTGCGCGCTACTTCTTGTAGCAGGAGTACATCCGCTTCATGCTCCTTCGCCAACGCGACTATTTGTCGTGTACGTTCGCATACCCCCCGATAGGAAGGCCAATTGTGCCACAAATTGGAGATTATCAGCCGAAGTGAGCGTCGTTGCGAAACCGCCATTCCAAATCTCTGGGCGTGAAAATTTTTGAACTTTCAAATTGGCTTGGGAGGTGGGTTATTCCCCCGCCGCTTTTGGGCGCAGTAAAGATGTGTTGAAACAGGTGCTCACAAGTGTAGAAGCCTTATCCAGCCCTCACCCCACTTTGGCTCGCTGCGCTCGCCGTTTCTCCCCTCTCCCACTGGGAGAGGGGAGAAAGCCGCCGTTAGGCGGCTTGAGGGGTGAGGGCAAAGCAAGGCGTTTCTCAACAACCTTTTAGTGCTCCTATTTCGGGAATTATACCGCACAATTCTTCACTGATGCGGTAAAATTAAAGACGGGGTTTTCGGCAAGCCTTTGTAGCATTTAGGTTGAGCCGAGGCAAAATTCCAACAAACTTTTCGCTTTTGCAGCAGTAGGAGGAATCATCATGAATGATATTTTTAGCAAGGCATTTAGTTTTACCGAAGCCAAAGAGGCAATGGAAGCAGGTTATTACCCCTATTTTCTACCTCTTGAGGAAAATGAAGGCACGGAGGTGGAATATCAGGGGCACAGGCTGATAATGTGCGGTTCTAACAACTACTTGGGGCTGACCACACACCCCAAGGTGAAAGAGGCCGCCATTGAAGCCATCCGCAAATACGGCACTTCCAACACCGGTTCTCGATTTTTGAACGGCACTTTGCGTCTGCACAAGGAACTTGAGGAAGAATTGGCCGAGTTTGTAGGCAAAGAAGCGGCCTTGGTGTTCAGCACAGGCTATCAAACTAACCTCGGCACAATTCAGGCCATAGTCGGGCGCGAAGATGTTGTTGTGCTTGACCGCGCCGACCATGCCAGCATTGTTGACGGCGCAATTCTCTCTCAGGGCAAAATTTTGCGTTTCAAGCACAATGATGTGCAAGATTTAGACCGCGTGTTGGGCAAAGTTGACCCGGAGAGGGGCGCGCTGGTGGTGGTTGACGGCGTTTACAGCATGGATGGCGATATTGCCCCTCTGCCGGAAATGATAGCGGTGTGCCGCAAGCACGGTGCGCGCCTGATGGTTGATGATGCTCACAGCATGGGCGTCCTCGGCCCTCAGGGCAACGGCACGGCAGCGCATTTTGGCGTTACCGATGGGGTTGACCTTATCATGAGCACTTTTAGCAAATCGTTTGCCTCGCTGGGCGGCTTTATTGCCGGCGATGCCGATGTGGTGCATTACATTCAGCATTTTGGCCGCTCAATGATTTTCAGCGCGAGTATCCCTGCGGCAAACGCCGCGGCGGCCCGCGCTGCCCTCAAAATCATGAAAGAAGAGCCCGAGCGCCGCGAGCGCCTTTGGGCGATTGCCAAGCGTGTCAAGGAAGAGTTGAACAACATGGGCTACGACACCGGCACCAGCGAGACCCCCATCATTCCGATAATAATCGGTGACCATTTGAAGACAATCTTCGTCTGGAAACGGTTGTTTGAGGAAGGGGTGTTCGTCAACCCCGTGTTGCCGCCCGCGGTGCCGCCTAACCGCTCTTTGCTCCGCACTTCTTACATGGCAACGCACACTGATGAGCAGATTGACCGTGTGCTGGAGGCTTACCACAAGGTTGGCAAGGAAATGGGGATTATCTAACCCCGCTCATTCTTCCTGCAGTCCTATTACGCCGCGCTCGCCGAGCGCGGCGATTTCTTCTTCTGAGTAGCCCAAGCCGCGCAAAATTTCGGCTGTGTGCTCGCCCAAGGCCGGTGCTGGTGGGCGCTTTTGCCGCGGCAAAAACGGGAATGGCGAGGCAATCCCCACCGGTTTGCCGTTTTCGTCCGTTTCCACCAAGCCGCGGTGCCGTATTTGCGGGTGCTGTAGGGTCTCGTCGTAGTCCAGCACCGGCTCAACACAGGCTTCAACCTTGCTGAAAATTTCTTCCCACTCGGCGCGGGTTTTGGTGCGAAAGACAGCGGCAATTTCGGGGTAGAGTTCCGGTTCCCACTGCCGGTTTTGCCATTCTGGGTGGCCGACGGTTTCGCAGAAGTTAGCCCAAAACTGCGGCTCAATGGCGGCAAGTGAAACATAGCGCCTGTCGGCGGTTTCGTACACGTTGAAGCAAGCCAGCCCGCCAGCGAGGGGCATTTTGCCGCGGCGTGGCGGCTTCCCTTCTGCAAAAAACTGCCCGCCTGCGAGCGGCGCCATCCACGCCACAACGGCGTCCATAAGGGCAATGTCCAAATACGCTCCTTTGCCGGTGCGCTCGCGCGCCAGCAGGCTTGCCAGCACGGCTATCGCGCCAAAGGTGGCGCCGCCCAAATCCGCCAGCGGAATTGAAGGCGGCACCGGAGGCCCGCCGGCCAGCCCGTTCAGCCCCAGCGAGCCGCCGATTGCTTGGTAGTTGATGTCGTGGCCTGCGCGGTCGCGGTAGGGGCCTGATTGCCCATAACCCGAAAGCGAGAGGTAAACCAAGCGGGGGTTTATGCCACTCAAAGTTTCGTAATCCAGTTGCCAGCGCTTCACCGCCCCCGGACGGAAGCCTTCCACAAACACATCGGCCTGCGCCACAAGTTTGTGCAGGATTGTTCGGCCTTCGGCGCGGCGGTAGTTGACCGCAAGGCTCTTCTTGCCGCCATTCACGGCCGGAAAAAGCCCGCCCAAGCCGGTGTTGGGAGGTGCAATTCGGGCATAGTCGCCGAGGCGCGGCGTTTCCACTTTTATCACCTCCGCGCCGAAATCGGCTAACAGTTGGGTGAGATACGGCCCCGGCAAAAGGCGGCTCATATCCACCACGCGTATCCCTTCCAACGGCAAGCGGGTTGGGCTTTCGCTCATTGGGTGCTCCTTGAGGCTTGGCTTCGTTACAAGCCGAAAATCAGTTTCCACCAAATTCGGTAGGGGCGACGCATGCGTCGCCCCTACATGGGGGCTACAGACCGAAAATTAGTTTCCACCAAATGGGGAGTGTGCTGATAGCGGCGCATGAAACGGTTGCCCAGAACAGGGCGAGCAGGAATTTTCCCCAGTCGGCGGCTGGCCTTTCTAACGCCGGGAAGCGCACCACCACGCTGCCTGCCCAGCGGTCTCCCAAGCGCTGGCGGAGAGGTGATGAGTTCATTGCCAAAAATGCAACCGCGCCGAAAAACAGCGAGTCTACCAAATATGCCACCGACCGCACGAATGCACACCACAGCGTGCACGGGCTTCCATCGGTTTTGAATACGTGCAGCCGCAAAAGGAGTTTGCCGATAGAGGCACCGTAAATTCCTTCAAGGAAGGTTTGGTAGGCAATTGCGCCGAGCAGGCTTGCAAACAGGCCTGCTTCGCGAGCGTTGGCGGCGGCGTTCACAACCGAGGGCGAAATACCGCTGTAGAACGCCCACAGGCGCGCCAAAAAGAGCACGGCAAGTATGGCTGCCATGTTGATTATGTTGACCACCACGATGTCTATTATGCGCGCCAGTGCGCGCACCCAAAAACCTCCCGGCGGCGGCATTTGCGGCGTCGGTGTGAACGGATTTTGCATTTTTCTCCCTCTTGCGCGATTTGATTGAGCGTGGCTACTGTGGCTTGATAACCTCTGCTCCGCCCAAATACGGCCGCAATGCTTCGGGGATGACCACGCTTCCGTCGGCTTGCTGGTAGTTTTCCAGCACTGCTATCATGGTGCGCGGCAGGCCGAGGCCTGAGCCGTTCAGGGTGTGGAGGAAGCGTGGCTTGCCGCCGCCTTCGGGCCTGTAGCGGATGTTGGCGCGACGGGCTTGAAAATCGCCCACGTTTGAGACCGAGGAGACTTCAAGCCATTCGCCTAAGCCGGGCGCCCAAACTTCCAAATCGTAGGTGATGCGCGCGGCAAACCCTAAATCGCCGGTGCACAGTTGCACTACCCGGTAGGTCAGGCCAAGCCCGGCCAGCGTGGCTTCGGCGTCGGCGAGCATTTTTTCCAGCGCGGCATCCGATTCTTCGGGGCGGCTGTAGATGTACATTTCAACTTTGTCAAACTGATGGCCGCGCTTGATGCCGCGCACGTCGCGCCCGGCGCTCATCTTTTCGCGCCTGAAGCATGGTGTGTAGGCGGTGTAGTAGCGCGGCAGGGTCTCGCCTTCCAAAATTTCGTCCATGTGCATGGCCGTGAGCGGCACTTCGGCTGTAGGCACCCACCAAAAATCCTCTTCGGCGTCGTGGTAGAGGTTGTCGCGGAATTTCGGGAGTTGCCCCGAAGCGAACACAGCCGCTTCTTTCACCATGAACGGCGGGTAAATTTCGGTATAGCCTTGGCTGCGGTGGAGGTCAAGCATCCATGCGATTAGGGCGCGCTCCAGCCGTGCGCCCATCCCTTTTAGGATGTAGAAGCGGGTGCCGCTGAGTTTGACGCCGCGCTCAAAGTCTATAATTCCCAACTTTGTGCCAATTTCCCAATGCGGCAGTGGCTTGAAAGGAAACTCTTGCGGCTCGCCGACCTGTTTCACTACCACGTTGTCGTTTTCGTCTTTACCGATGGGCACGCGGGGGTCGGGTATGTTGGGGATTGTGGCGAGCACCGAGCGCAGCCGCGCTTCAAGTTCTCGCAGTTCGGCGTCCAGTTGTTTGATTTCGTCGCTCACGGCGCGCATGGCGGCGATTTTTTTGGCGCGCTCTTCCGCGTCTTTGGTGCGGCCAATTTCCTTGGATGCCGCGTTGCGTTTTGCCTTCAGGTCTTCAACGCGGCGGACGAGGGTGCGGCGGCGTTCATCCAGCGCGATGACCTCATCTACCACCGAAGGGTCCATTTGCCGATTGGCGAGCGCGGTGCGCACAAGGTCGGGTTGTTCACGGAATAAGCGGATGTCCAGCATTTGCTAACCTCCTGAGGGTGGAGTGCCCAATGCTTGGTGCGTTGCCGTTAGCGCAGGTGGCACGCCACAAAATCAACATGTGCCTCAACCGTTGTCTCATTGAGCGACAGAACTCATTTTGCCATACTCTACCACGAGATCTCTCCTTACCCCCGCTACGGCAACGCTATCGCGTCGCCGTGGCGAGCCGAGCGCAGGCGAGGCTCATCGGGGGATAGGAGAGATTGACCTATGGAACAGCGTTTTGCCAGTCAATCAAAACTGTCGCTCAATTTTTGTGTCAGGTAACCAGTCACCGCAGGTGGCACGCCACCAAATGCTCGGGTTCACCTTCAACCGGATGAAGGGGCGGTGGTTCGCGGCGGCAGATTTCCTCTGCGATGGGGCAGCGCGGGTGAAAGCGGCAGCCCGCGGGCGGGTGGATGGGGCTGGGGATTT
>JALUBW010000156.1 GCA_027044735.1 Anaerolineales bacterium | reverse complement strand
GCCCCACCCCCACCGTCGCGCCCACACCCACGTCGTCGCCCACGCCCACCGCGCAACCCAGCCCTTCGGCGCAGGCCATGCCCACGGCCGCGGCCACGCCTCAGCCTCCGACCCACGGCCTGGCCGTGTTGTTGGGCATCGTAGGCGGCGGCGTGCTGATGGCTTTAGCCTACTTCGGCCTGCAATGGCTCTCGCGCCGCGCGTGAACCCAGGCCGGCAGATCCCCCCTTCCCCCGAGGTCATCATGCGCAAAGCCAAACCCGTAAGCGCCTCTCGCGTAACCCTTTCGCAACTCATGCAACCCCAACACGCCAACAGCGCCGGTTCGGTGCATGGCGGTTGGATCATGAAATTAGTGGACGAAGCCGGCGCCCTCGCCTGTATGCGCTTCGCCAACCGGCGGGTGGTCACCGTCGCGGTAGACCAGATGATGTTCCGCCAGCCCATCCGCGTGGGGAACCTGGTCACCCTGACGGCCGAGGTCTCTTACGCAGGGCGGACGTCCATGGAAGCCGAGGTGCAGGTGGTGGCCGAAAACCCCATCACCGGCGAGCGGACGCACACCAACACGGCCTACCTGGTGTACGTGGCGTTAGACGAAGAGGGGCGCCCCGCCGAAGTGCCCGAACTGGTGGCCGAAACCGAAGCCCAGCGGCTGCGGATGCGGCAAGCCCAAGAGCGGCAAGCCTTCCGGCTGCAACAGCGGGCGCAAATGCTCAAGGAGTAAGCCGCGTGCGGGTGATTTCAGGCACGGCCAAAGGTCGCAAACTCTTCTCGGTGCCCGGCGGCGGCACCCGCCCGGTCACCGACCGGGTGAAAGAGGCGCTGTTTAACATCATCGGCGCGGACGTGGTAGGCGCCAGCCTGCTCGACCTGTTCGCGGGCACCGGGGGCGTGGGCATCGAGGCGTTGAGCCGCGGCGCGGCGTTTGTGCGCTTTGTGGAGTGGCAGCGCGCGGCGGTGAAAACCATCCGCAAAAATTTAGCCCACTGCGGGCTCGACGACCCGGCGAGGGCAGAAATTCGGCACATGGACGCCTTTGCCCTGCTGCAACAGCCTGCGGATCGGCGCTTCGATTACATGTACATCGCACCGCCGCAATATCACGGCCTGTGGGAAAAAGCCCTCCGCCTGTTAGACGCCAGCCCCACCTGGTTGGCAGAGGACGGGTGGGTGGTGGTGCAAATTCACCCCAACGAATACCACCCGGTGCCGCTGCGCCATTTGCGCGCCTTCGACCAACGGCGCTATGGCTCGACGCTGTTGGTGTTCTACGAAAGGGGAGAAGAAGAACCGCCCACCCCGCCGGAGGAAAAAGCACAGCCTGCGCCGCTGCAGGGGTGAGGCATAGCACCGCAGGCGCGCGAGGGGCACTATACAGGGGGCGGCTGAGCCAAAAAAGCAAGCCGAGCGTGCGAAACGCTCGGCTTGCTGCGGTCAAGATGGTTCTTCACTCAACCAAGGACAACCACATCCTGGGCTTGCGGCCCCTTGGGGGTATCCACGACCTCAAACTCCACCCGCTGCCCTTCTTCAAGGGAGCGATAGCCGGTGCCCCGGATGCCGCTGTAATGCACAAAGACATCCTGCCCCTCGTCGGGAGTGATGAAGCCGTAACCTTTGGTGGCGTTAAACCACTTGACCGTGCCGGTTTGGCGCTCTGCCACTGCAGCACCTCCAACAAAAAAATCGCACAGCAGGCGCTGGTGGGCCAGGCACGGCCACGCCAAACTACTGCTTTGCCTTTCTACTTTAGCACAAGCAGGGCGGCGCGTCAAGCGGGAATTTCTGAGATCCGGACATGAGTTAGGACAAAAAAGGGAACCTCCTGTAAATTGTTTTATAGAAAAAACACCACAAACAAGGAGGTTCCCTATGTACAAGTATAAACGAATTTCCTTGGAACGTTTCGCCCATTACCTGTTTGATAACACTCATGAGGCACAACACGCCGCTGAGATTCTCGCCGCTATCTTGCACGCTCGCTCAGCACGCTTGACTGAGATCGCTGCCAAAATGCACGGCTCTATGGATGCCGCCTATAAACGCTTGCAACGCTTTCTGCAGCGCCACGACCCACGAACTGCCTTGTGGCGTCTTTTACCCGATGATGCTCCCTTTGTATTGGCCGATGTGACCGAGATCCCTCGGCCTCAAGCCTACAAAACCAGCTATGTTGGCACCTTGAAAGACGGCCACACCAAAGGGTTTTGGGTAATGACATTCGCCACCCCTTATCGGGGGCGGGCCATACCCTGCGGTTTGCTCACCTTTTCCTCCGCCACCATCGCCCAAAAAGACGGTTCCCGCAACTTGGTGCATCAACGGGCTTTTGAGAGTTTGAAAGACCTGTTGGGTGAGCGGCCGGTGGTTTTAGATCGGGAATTCAGTTATTCGGGCCTGCTCCAATTTTTGACAGCAGCGGGCGTCCATTTCGTTATCCGTCTGCGACTGGGCTCCCGCCCGCCCAAGTTCTTTGATGACGAAGGGAGCGAGGTCAAACTGAACATTGCCCGAGGGCAACGGGTGGTGTACCGCAACCTGTGGTACAAAGGCGAAGTGCAGGTGCAGGTCATTGGCGAATGGAGAGCGGGCCAACCCGAGCCGCTATGGGTGATCACAGACTTGGCGCCGGAGCAAAGCTTGGCCTACTACAAACAACGGATGAAGATAGAGGAAAGCTATCGTGATCTGAAAAGTCTCTTGGGGATGGAGCGGGTGATGAACAAACGGCAGGAATACATGGAGAAGGCACTTGCATTGGTAATGTTGGCGTATGCAATTGCGCTGATGGTAGGCGAGAAGGTTCGCGATGCGATGTTTGGCAATGCTAAAAGGTCGAGCAAGTGGCGGCGCTATTCGGGAGCCTTTATTTTGTTGAAGGATTATTGGTCAATACCAACCCGCCTTTACAAAGAGGCGTCTAAACAAGCCTTGAGCGCCTTTGTTGACTTGGTTCTACCTCATGTCCTAACTCATGTCTGAACTTCAGGGAATTTTGGGGGTATAATCTTTACCAGCCCCCCGTCGCCCAGACGGGGTTTCTCATCTCTAAGGTTTAGGAGCCCATCATGACCCCAGAAGCAAAACTGAAACGCCTCAAAGATTTGGTAAGTGAAGTGTGGGATTTGCACATGGCTGCCGCCGTGCTTAGTTGGGACCAGGAAACGTATATGCCCCCG
>JALUBW010000155.1 GCA_027044735.1 Anaerolineales bacterium | reverse complement strand
GCGAGCCCCATTCCCAACCAACGCGATGCCGCGGTCAATCACATCCGCCACCAGTTCGGGCGGCGCTTTTTCCATTGCCAGCCGGATGCTTTCCGCCATTGCGCGCAGCGGCTCTTGCAGGGCTTCCACAATTTCGCTGGTGGTGAGGACGATTTCGCGCGGCAACCCCGTCACTTGGTCTTGCCCCTGCACTTCAGTGCTGAGTTCCTCATCCAACGGCACAGCCGCGCCAACATCAATCTTCACCTTCTCAGCGGTGGCGCGCCCCAGCACCAAGCCATACTTGCGGCGAACGTAGGTAATGATGGCTTCGTCCAAGTCATGCCCGCCTTGGCGCAAAGTTTCGGCGGAAACAATGCCGTACATAGCCACAACCGCCGACTGGGTTGTGCCCGCGCCGAGGCTGACCACCATGTTGCCCGCCGGAGTGCCAATGGGCAAGCCTGCGCCCAATGCCGCCGCCAGCGGCGCGGGTATCAGATACACTTCGCTGCTTCCCGCCTGAAGCGCCGCTTCGTGCACCGCGCGCCTTTCAACGCTGGTAACGCCGTAGGGCACGGTTATCATCACCTTCGGGCGGAACAGCCACGAAGAGACACCGGCTTTGCGCATCAGGATATGGAGCAGTTTTTCGGTGAGTTCGTAGTAGGCTACAACGCCGTGCTGAAGCGGGCGGATGACCTCATACGCCTCCGGCGTGCGGCCTTCCATTTCACCTGCCGCCTGCCCAACCTCCACAATGCGCCGCTCGGCAACCGCGACGGCAACCAACGATGGCTCGTCCAGCAAAACTTGGTCGCCCTCGGCGATGCGAACGCGGTCGGTGCCCAGGTCTATGCCCAGGTTGCGGGAAAACAACGCCATAGGTCAGAGCCCTATTCGCCGCTTTCTTCGGAAGTGCCGCTTTGTACCTGCGGGTGCCGCTTGCCGCGGCGGAAGCGCTGGACGGCTTCTAAGCGCAGTTTGGCGCGCATCAGCGCCGCTTGTGCGGCAAGGTGCTCTGCCGTGCTCGGCGGCGTCTGCTTCAGCAGTTCCTCTGCTCGCTTGCGGGCTTCTTCGGCGCGCTTGATGTCAATCTCGTCAACGCGCTCCGAGGCATCGGCAAGGATGGTCACCTTGTCGGGGAGCACTTCAACCACGCCGCCAGTTACGGTGAAAATTTCCTCATCTTTGCCATGGACAACTTTGATGTAGCCCGGGCGCAAGGTGGAAAGCAACGGCGCGTGGTTTTCCAAGATGCCCATTTCGCCGCTTTTGCCGGGCACCACCACCATATCGGCTTCACCTTCCCAAACCTTACGGTCTTGGGAGACGATTTCGCATTTGATAGACATGGCGCCTCCTGCGCTATGCCGCTTGGGCGGCCATGCTGGCGGCTTTCTCTACCGCTTCGTCAATTGTGCCGACCATGTAGAAAGCCTGCTCGGGCAGGTCGTCGTGCTTGCCGTCCAGAATTTCGCGGAAGCCGCGGATGGTCTCCTTGAGCGGCACGTAACGGCCGGGGATGCCGGTAAACTGCTCGGCAACGAACATCGGCTGGGAGAAGAAGCGCTCAATCTTGCGGGCGCGGCTCACGATGAGTTTGTCGTCTTCGCTCAACTCTTCCACGCCGAGGATGGCGATGATGTCTTGCAAGTCCTTGTAGCGCTGGAGCACTTGCTGCACCTCGCGGGCGGTGCGGTAGTGGTCTTCGCCCACAATGCGCGGGTCAAGGATGCGGCTGGTGGAAGCCAGCGGGTCAACCGCGGGGTAAATGCCCTTGGCGGCGATGGAGCGCTCCAGTGCGATGGTTGCGTCCAAGTGGGCAAAGGTGACCACCGGCGCGGGGTCGGAATAGTCGTCCGCGGGCACGTAAACCGCCTGCATTGAGGTAATTGAGCCCTGCTTGGTGGAGGTGATGCGCTCCTGAAGTTCGCCCATTTCGGTTGCAAGGGTGGGCTGGTAGCCCACAGCGGAAGGCAAGCGCCCCAACAGCGCCGACACTTCCGAGCCTGCCATTGAGAAGCGGAAGATGTTGTCAATGAAAAGGAGCACGTCTTTGCCCTGATCGCGGAAGTATTCCGCCATGGTCAAGCCGGTGAGGGCGACGCGCAGGCGCACGCCGGGCGGCTCGTTCATCTGCCCGTACACCATCACGGTGTCGGGCATGACGCCCGATTCCAGCATTTCGCGGTAGAGTTGCGTGCCCTCGCGGGTGCGCTCGCCCACGCCCGTGAACACCGAATTACCTTTGTGCACCTTGGCGATGGTGCGGATGAGTTCCATGATGATAACGGTTTTGCCCACGCCTGCGCCGCCGAAGATGCCCGTTTTGCCGCCTTTGGTGAACGGGGCAATCAGGTCAATGACTTTCAAGCCAGTTTCAAACACTTCCACGCTGGTGGATTGCTCTTCAAACGGCGGGGCAGGGCGGTGGATGGGGTAATACTGCTTGGCTTTTACGGGGCCGCCGCCATCTACCGGCTCGCCAAGCACGTTGAAAATGCGCCCCAACGAAGCCTCGCCTACCGGAACGCTGATGGGCGCGCCAGTCGCTTCAACTTCCATGCCCCGCTTGAGGCCATCGGTTGCGCCCATCGCCACGCAGCGCACCCAGTTATCGCCCAAGTGCTTTTGCACCTCCAAAACCAGAGGGGCGTCATCATCACGCAAAACTTTCAACGCTTCGTAGATTTTGGGTAACTGCTCGGCCGGGAATTCCACATCTACCACAGCGCCCAAAATTTGTACAATTCGGCCTGTCGCTTTTGCCATGCTTGCCTCCAAAGTTCGTGATTAGGTAATTAGGTAATGAGGGTTTTGTCGGGAAGACGCAGAAGACATAGAAGTCGTGCGTCGTTGTGTCGTAACTCGTTGCGTCGGGTAAGTCGCCGAGTTGACCTTTTCTCTGTGCAATCTGTGTAATCTGTGGTCTTTTATCCCTCAGCGGCTTTGGCGGCGGCTTTGCGGGCTTTTTCTGCCATTGCTTGCGCCATCGCCTCCGCGCCGCCGGCAATATCCAGCATTTCGCGGGTGATGCTCGCCTGCCGCGCTTTGTTGTATTCCAACTGCAATGCGTCGGCAAGTTCGGTGGCGTTGTCGGTCGCGTTTTTCATCGCCACCATGCGCGCCGCGTGCTCGCTCGCCTGCGATTCCAGCACCGCATGGTAAACCTGCAATTCCGTAAAGCGCGGCACAATCACATCCAAAATCTCTTGGTCGCTCGGCTCGTAAATGTAAGCGGGGATTACGCGCTTGCTGGTCGCAAACTGTTGCACCCTCTGCTCGCCCGAATCCACCTCCAACGGCAAAAGTTTCTTGGCAGTGGGGTTCTGGCGGAGCATGTTGATAAAATCGGTGTAAATCAGGTAAATTTCGTCGGCGCGCCCTTCCAAAAACTCTTCCACCAGCAAGCGCCCAATGTGCGAAACATCGCCGAATTTGGGGCGGTCGGGGATGCCGCTGAAATCGGCGATGATGTGCTTGCCGCGGCGGTGGAGCACTTCGCGCCCCTTCTTGCCGATGGTCACATAGTGAACGGGCACCGGCGAATCGGCGAAGCGCTTTAGGGTGAAGCGCAGGACGTTGGTGTTGTAGGGGCCGGCTAAGCCGCGGTCGCTGGTGATAAGCGCCACAAGGATATTTTTGACCTCGGCGCGGCGGGTCATCAGCGGGTGCATGTGCTCGCGGCCGGGCTGGGTGGCAAGGTGAGTCAGCACTTCCCACGCTTTGGTGGCGTAGGGGCGCGTTGCTTCCACCTGAGCGATTGCCCTTTGCACCTTGCTGGCGCTAACAGCCTGTAGCGCGCGGGTGATTTGGGCAATGTTTTTGACGCTACGGATGCGAAGTTTTACTTCTCGCGCAGTTGCCATGGGCACATTCCCTTAGTTTAGGTCCAACTTTCCATGAAGGTTTCCAGCGCCGCCTTCATCTCCTCTTCGGTTTCGGGCGTGATTTTGCCTTCGGAGATGATGGTGCGCCCGATTTCGGGGTGAGCAGTGTCAAAGAAGCGGATGAGTTCCTCTTCCCAGCGGCGCATTTGGTCTAACGGCACATCATCGGCGTAGCCGTGGGTTACGGCGTAAATAACGATGATTTGGTGCTCCAGCGGCACGGGTGAATACTGCGGCTGTTTGAGCACTTCTTGGATGTGCAAACCGCGGTTCAACTGCGCTTGGGTGGCTTTGTCAAGGTCGGAGCCAAATTGGGCAAACGCGGCGAGTTCGCGGAACGCCGCCATATCCAAGCGCAAGCGGCCTGCCACCTGCTTCATGGCTTTGGTTTGTGCGTCGCCGCCCACGCGGGAGACCGAAATGCCCGCGTTGATCGCCGGACGGATGCCCGCGTAGAACAGGTTGCTTTCCAAGTAAATCTGCCCGTCGGTAATGGAAATCACGTTGGTCGGGATGTAAGCCGACACATCGCCCAAAAGAGTTTCAATGATGGGCAAAGCGGTCAGCGAACCGCCAGTGCCGCGGACTTTCACCACCTTGTAAGAATCGGCGTTTTCCATTGCCTTGCGGGCATTTTCGGCTTCGTGGTGAGCGATTGGGCCGTCGTAAACCTTGCCGTCCACGCCGTCTTCGGGGGAGGCCATGCCATCTTCGCTGGTGTAGTCGGCTGGCACGATGACGTACTTATCGGCAAGGCGGGCGGCGCGCTCCAGCAGGCGGGAGTGCAGGTAGAACACATCGCCCGGGTAAGCCTCACGGCCGGGCGGGCGGCGCATGAGCAAGGAAACTTCGCGGTACGCCCACGCGTGCTTGGAAAGGTCGTCATACACGATGAGGGCGTCGCGACCGTTTTCCATGAATTCCTCGCCAATGGCGCAGCCGGCGTAGGGGGCGAGGTATTGCAGCGCCGCAGGCTCATCAGCCGAGGCTATGACCACCACGGTGTAATCCATTGCCCCGTACTTTTCAAGCGTGGCGACGGTGCGGGCTACCTGCGCTTTCTTTTGGCCGATTGCCACATAAATGCAGAGCACATCCTTGCCCTTCTGGTTCAGGATGGTGTCAATGGCAATGGCTGTTTTGCCTGTTTGGCGGTCGCCGATGATAAGTTCGCGCTGTCCCCGCCCGATGGGAATCATGGCGTCAATGGCTTTGATGCCGGTGAGGAGCGGGGTGTCCACGTCTTTGCGCTCAATCACGCCGGGAGCAATGCGCTCAACCGGGCGGTAGCGGTCAAACTTGATGGGACCTTTGCCGTCCACCGGCTCGCCCAAAGCGTTGACCACGCGTCCGATCAGCCCATCCCCAACTGGAACCGATGCAATGCGCCCGGTGGTGTAAACCTTGGTGCCTTCTTCAATGTCGGTGTAGTCGCCCATGATGATGATGCCGACATTGTCCTGTTCAAGGTTGAAGGCAATGCCCATTACCCCGTTTTCAAAGCGCACCAGTTCTTGGGAACGGACGTCGGACAAGCCGCTGGCGCGGGCGATGCCGTCGCCTGCCTCCAGCACGATGCCCATGTCGCGCATTTCCAGATGAGGCTCAAATTCCTCAATCTGCTGTTTCAGTTCTTCTACAATTTGCTTGATGGGTTCTTCTGCCATTTCGCCTCCAAAACTGTCTCAAAATCTAAAATCACGGCATGTTTTTTCGTGATTTGAAGCCCTTGTTTCTGCCGCCGCGGTGCTCACCGTTCGCACACGCCACTTGACTGAGCGGGCAAACTCTCAGTTCCCTGGTTGGCTGACAAATCTCGCTTCATCACCTTTTGATGCTTGATCCCTCCCTTTCCCCGCTACGGCAACGCATTCGCGTCGCCGTAGCCGCCCCCTTCCCTCCCTTACTAAGGGAGAGAAGGGGACAGATGAGCCGAGCGTTAGCGAGGCTCAGCGGGGGATGGGTGAGATTTGGTAAAGAACAAAAGTTTTGTCAGTCAATCAGCGCACTCCCTCACACGGGGGACACGGCGGGCACGGAGATAAGGGAAAAAATCCTTTGTGTCCCCTGTGTTCCCCGTGTGAAAGCACAGCAAAACGTTGTGATGGCAAGATTTGCCGGTCAATCGGTAAGACCTCTCACGGTTTCCGCGTCCAAGCGCTTGAGCACGGCAACGAGCAGTTTGACCGCGGCGTCGTAGTCGTCGCGGTGGATGATGGAACTGTGGGAATGAATGTGGCGCGCGGGCACGCTGAGCACTACCGTGGGCACGCCCGTGCGGTGCAGGTGCAGGACCGCGCCGTCGGTCGCCCCGCCTTCCATGTGCGTCAGTTGCAGGGGGAGTCCCTCTTGCTCGGCGGTTTCAATCACCAAATCGCGCAGGTGCAAGTTGGGAATCATGCTGCGGTCGTAGAGCAAAAGCGAAGGGCCTTTGCCCAGTTTGGCGGCGGCTTGGTCTTCAGTTACGCCGGGAACGTCGCCAGCGATGTCCGATTCCAGCACAATGGCGACGTCGGGCTCAACCGCCCAAACGCTGGTGCGGGCGCCGCGCACACCCACTTCTTCTTGCACCGTGGCAACGCCGTAAACGGTGTTGGGGTGGCTTTCGCGCTGCAGGGCTTGAAGCACCTGCACCATCATTGCCACCCCAACGCGGTCGTCAAAGGCTTTGGAAAGGTAGGTTTTGCCGCTCGCGAGCACTTCAAAGCCCGCCTGCGGGATTATCGGGTCGCCCGGACGCACGCCCGCCGCCTCAACCTCTTCGCGGCTGGTGGCGCCAATGTCAATGTACATTTCCTTGCGCTGGACAACTTTCTTCCGCTCTTCGGGGGGCAAAATGTGAGGCGGCTTTGCGCCGATCACACCCACAATATCGCCTTTGTGGGTATGAATGATGACGCGATGGGCAAGCAAAACTTGGTCAAACCAGCCGCCTAACGGCAGGAATTTGATGAAGCCCTGCTCGGTAATGCTTTTAACCATAAAGCCCACTTCATCCATGTGGGCAGCGAGCATAACTTTAGGCTTTTCGGCTTCCCCCTGCTTGCGGCAAATTAGACTGCCGAGTTTGTCTTTCTCAACCTCGCCGAGCGGGGCGAGCAATTTTGAAATTAAATCACGCACCGGCGCCTCGTAGCCGGGGACGCCGTGTGCTTCGGTCAATTCTTTGAGCAGGAGGGTGGTTTCGTCCATTGTTTTACCCTAAAAGCAGCATGCAAAAGCCAACCTTCAAGTGACGTGCAAATGCTTCGCCACCTGAAGGAAGCGCTAAAATGATACCCGAAAGGTGAAATATTGTCCAGCAAAGCCGCGGTGGAATGCGCGGACTGTCATTTACTTGCGAGTGTTTTCTTCAATATCCAGCAAAATTTCAATGAAATGTGCGATGCCTTCCATGATGATTACCGCCATGAACAGCGATACGAAGGCGAGGTATTGTCCGAGCAAACCGCGCCACAGGCTTTGCCCGGGCATGGCGCTCGCGTTTTTGACCACATCGTAGGTCACATACACAAAGCCTATGAGCACAAGCACGAGCAAAATTCGCGCCACAATGCGCGTTATCATTGCAAACCGCAGGGCTTTTTCGGTATCGTGCCAGGTGGCGGTTTCTTCGTCAAACGAAATGGGCTGAACGGTGGTCTCTTCGGTAGGGGTAATTTGCTCTTCAGTCATTACAAACTCCTGTGTAAGAAATTTAGAATCTATCCGAAAAATATCGTGGCGGTGTCATTGCAAGCCCCGCAGGGGCGAAGCAATCCCCCTTTTGCTGGTCAGGAGACTGCTTCGGCGGCTCCGTCGCCTCGCAGTGACACACCTACAAAGAATTTTCGGATAGGCTCTTACTTGCTGAAATACTGAAGCGCCAAGCGCAGGCGCTCTTCAACATCTTGCGGGGCGTCTTTCGGGATGGATTGGATGGCACTTTGGGCTTCTACCACGCTGTAGCCCAAAGCGACTAAAGCGTCAAGCACTTCGGTATCCACCTCGGCGAGGTCGGCAACTGCGGCGAGGTCTTCTTGCGGGGCAATGCGTCCCTGAAGGTGGAGCAAAATTTTCTGCGCGGTGCGTTTGCCCACACCGGGCACACGACCGATGATTTCGGGCTGTTCTTGGAATACTGCCCGCCTCAGCGCCGATGGCGAAAGCGTGGAAATTACGGAAAGCGCCAGCCGCGGTCCAACCCCGTTCACGCCGAGCAACAGCACGAATAGGTCGCGCTCCTCGGCAGTGGCGAAGCCGTAGAGGGAAAGGGAATCTTCGCGGACGACAAGGTGCGTGTGCAAGGCAAGCGCCTGCCCGATTTTGGCCTGCTCCGCCAACTGCCGCGGCACAAACACCCAAACACCCACAGCCCCCACCTGCAGGATGAGCCGCCCTTCTTCTTTGTGAGCCACCGAGCCTTCTAAAAGCGCAATCATCGTATTGAGCCGCTATTCGCCAAAAGTAAGCCCTCACGCCTCGTTGATTTTGCGCTCCCAGCGGAGGTGCTGGGCGTGGCAAAGGGCAACGGCGAGCGCGTCGGCGGCGTCGTCGGGCTTTGGGGTTTCATCCAGCGCCAACAGCATTTGCACCATGCGTTGCATTTGGGCTTTTGGCGCGCCGCCGTAACCTGTGACGGCTTCTTTCACTTCGTTTGGGGCATATTCGGCGACCGCCAGCCCCGCCTCTGCCAACGCGAGGAGGACTACGCCGCGCGCCTGCCCCACCGCCATAGCCGTCCGCACATTGCGCTGAAAAAACAGTTTCTCCACTGCCGCTCCGTCGGGCTTGTGGGCGGCTATCAGCGCCCGCAATTCACGGTAAAGCATCAAAAGACGACTTTCAAGGGGCGTTTTAGCGGGCGTGGTGATCACCCCGTAATCCAACGCCCGAAAACTGCCGTCTTCCAGCGCCTCTACTACGCCGTAGCCCGTGATGGCCGTTCCGGGGTCAATCCCAAGCACTCGCACGCGAGCCTCAATGCCTGAACCAAACCACAGATTACACAGATTAGCACAGATTTCTTCTGCGTAACCTGCGGTTTATCTCCAAATTAAATCGGTGAAAATCTGTGTCAATCGGTGGATAAGAACGCCAAGGTCGCCAAGGGCACAAAGGGCGCCAAGGTTAACACAAAGGCGCAGAGAAAACAGAGGCGCAAATAAAAAATCTGTGTTCTCTGTAAATTTCTGTGCCTTCTGTGGTTTTCTCTTCAATCGGTGGATAATCGCGAAGAAAAGCGGCCTTTTTGGGGGTCAGGCCGCTTCCATCTGGGCTATGGCTTCGTCGCTGATGTGCAGGTTGGAATAGACTTCCTGCACGTCGTCTAATTCCTCCAGCGCTTCAATGACTTTCATCACCTGCACGGTTTGCTCGGGCGAGAGCGACATTTCCTGCGTGGGAATCATCTTGATTCCGGCTTCTTCAGGGTTAATCCCAGCGGAGCGCAGTTGGTCGCCAATGGCCTTGAAAGCCTCAACAGGCGCATAAATCTCAATGAAGTCATCGTCAAACTTTACGTCGTCCGCACCGCCCTCAACGGCAAGTTCAAAAATTTGGTCGGGGTCGTGCCCTTCGGCAGGTATGGAAAAGTAAGCCATGCGGTTGAACTGCCACGCCACCGAGCCGCTTTCGCCCAAACTGCCACCATGGCGGCTGAGGATGTGGCGGACGTCGGAGACGGTGCGGTTGCGGTTGTCGGTCACGCAGTAAATCATCAATGCCACGCCGTGGGGAGCGTAACCCTCGTAGTACACCTCTTCAAAATTGCTGCCTTCTTTATCCTCGCCCGTGCCGCGCTTGATGGCGCGCTCAATGTTGTCTTTGGGCATGTTGGCGGCCTTGGCGCGCTCAATTGCCAAACGCAGACGCACGTTGGCTTCGGGATCGCCGCCGCCCTCACGCGCCGCCATTGTGATTTCGCGGGCTAATCGGGTAAAAATTTTGCCGCGCTTGGCGTCTTCTGCCGCCTTTTTGCGCTTGATGGTTGACCACTTGGAATGACCGGACATACAAAGGCTCCTCTAACTGTTCTGGATTCCGTTTGCCTGCGGCTTACGGGGGATTTACATCATTGTTGATTTCATTATACCATTGGCGAAGAAAGAGACGCTTTGGCTGTGTGAAAGCGCGCATCGCGCTCCAAGGTGAGGCGCAACCCCTCCTCCAGCGTCACCGAGGGCTTATAGCCGAGTTTTCGCTCGGCTAAGGTGAGGTCGGCGCGCATCCGCGGCACCCCGCCGGAGGCGCGCGGGTTATACACAATCTGCGCTCGGTTGCCGGTAAGGTTAAGCACCATCACCGCCAACTCTGCAACGCTGGTTTCCACCCCGCTGCCGACGTTGATAATTTGGCGGTTGACTTCGGGAGCAGTCGCCGCGGCCACCATCGCCCGCACCACGTCTTGCACGTAGACATAATCCCGCGTTTGCGAGCCATCGCCGTGGATGACCAACGTGCCTCCGTGGGTGGCTTGGTAGAGAAAATAGGGGATGACCGGCGGGTGCGCGGGCGGCAGGTGCTGCCCCTCGCCGTAGGCGTTGAACACGCGCAACACCACAGTCTCAATGCCCCACAGCGCGCCGATGGTGTGGACGTAGTATTCCGCCGCGAGTTTTGAAACGGCGTAGGGCGAGGCAGGGCGAGGCAACATATCCTCGCGGAGCGGCTGGCTTTCTTGTCTGCCGTACACCGCCCCGGAGGAAATGAAAACCACCCGCCGCACGCCGACGTCGCGCATGGCTTCCATCAGGGCAACCGTGCCGCCAACGTTCACAGCGTTATATTCGCGCGGGTAAAGCACCGACTCCGGCACTGAAACCCTTGCCGCGAGGTGATAAACGCAGTCCACATCCTGCAAAAGCGTCCAAAGTTTGGGGCGGTCGTTGACATCGCCGCGGGTGAAAATGACCTCAGGCGAAAGGGCTTCGCGGTTGCCTGCCGAAAGGTCGTCCAACCCGCGCACCTGATGCCCTTCGCCAACTAAATAATTTGCCAGCGCAGAGCCTAAAAAACCGGCCGCACCGGTTATGAGAAAATTCATAGTGCCTCCGCAATTTCAAAGCGAACGCTGTTTCACCTGCCGAAACACGCTCGCTGTGTTTATTATAGCAGGGGATTAGGCAAAGTTCGTCTGTGATAGGACTTACGCGGTTGCTTGTAGAAGCGCCCGTTTTCATGTCATGGCGAGCCGCCGTAGGCGGCGAAGCCAT
>JALUBW010000154.1 GCA_027044735.1 Anaerolineales bacterium | reverse complement strand
CAGGGGACTACAAATCATCATCATCCGGCTCCGGCGAACCGGGCCAGTTTATCTCCACAACCTCGCCGTGGTGGTTGATGCGGATACGAAAGCCCATCATCCCCAAATACGCAAGGTGCTCTTCGGGAATGCCAACCATCAGCACCTCATCAATGTGCTGATCCAAATTTTTCAACTGCACTTCAAGAGCGGCTTTGCTGAAAGGGTCGTCTTGCCCAAGCATTTTCGCCGCTTGCTCGGCGAGCAAGTCTTCATGTCCCTCCATTAGGCCAAACAACTCACGGAGCACGAAGCGGTCAACTTCTTCCGAAGGCACGTGCCGACGAAAGCCTGCATCATTCACCACATAAAACGGCTCATCGCCGACGTAGGCGGTTTCTACCGGATTCCCATCCTCATCAAACACCAAACCGGCAAACAAAGGCTTGCGGCTCATTGATGCACCTCCACGCGCGTCGCTAAGCGTTTTTTATAATACCACTGTTTATCAAAAGGCACGAAGGGGGTGCTCCAACGATAAACCCAATGGGCCGCGGTGGGGCTAAGGTTGATGCAGCCGTGCGAGCGTGGTTTGCCGAAATCGTTGTGCCAATAAGTGCCGTGAAAGGAAATGCCGCTTTCGGTTATGTAACACACCCACGGCACGCCGGGGAGGTCGTATTCGGGCGCGGCGGGGTTTCCCGCCGCCATGTGACGGTAAGGGCGCTTGTGGAAGGTGCTAAAAACTCCAACAGGAGTGCTGAAATAGCCCATGCCGGTTGCGGCTTTGGCGGCAAACACCGCTTGCTTGCCCTCGTAAGCGGTCACTATCTGGCGGGTCAAATCCACACGGAGCAACTTTTCGGTGAAAGGCACATCGGGGGAAATGGGAGCGACGTCGCGCGGGGTCAAAAGGCGGATGTGGCGCGCCGGGGCAAAGTAAGCATAGCCATCCCATTTATCGTCCTGCATCCGATACCAGACCTCGCCGTAGGGATCTTTAGTTGCAGCGACAACCCAGTGGGTCGTGGCATAGTAAAGGCGGTATTCGGGCGCACCGTGGCGGCGCGGCTGGCGGAACGCGTCGGTGTAGGGCACGGTAACTTCGGCAAGCACTCCATTTTCAGAAATGTTTTCCTGCGGAGGGTTGAGTTGAACACGCACAGGCTGAACGCCGCCCGAATGCACATAGCCGCGATTGGGGATGAAATACCACACGCGGTTGTAAGCGGGCTTTTCAGCGCCAATTACCGCCGCGGCAATGGGGAAAACCTCATCCTGCCAAAGAGTTTTGAGGCGGCGCGCCCCAAACGAGGGCTTGGCATAAAGACCAATTCGCTCATAGGCCACCCGGCCGCGCTGATCAGCCGGAAATTCGGCGTCGGAGCGGCCAAAAGCGCTCAGCACAAGCCCCAGCAAACCGACGCCCGCGAGTTTCAACACATCGCGGCGCGTCAGGCGTGAGGGTAAAGCATCGGTGAAATCGGACATAGCAATTGGTAACGGCAGGGGATTATCGGTCAATAGTGAATGTTCACCACCGTGCCCAAAGGCGCCCAGTAAAACAACCAGCGCGCATCGTTAGTTTCCATGTTGATGCAGCCATGACTCATGGGCGTACCAAAATTATGGTGCCAATAAGTGCCGTGGATGCCGTAGCCGCGGTAGAAGTACATCGTGTAAGGCACATTTGGCAAGTAATAGCCGGGGCCTACCATCAAGGTTGAAACATACTTGACGTAAATGTGATAAGTGCCGAGCACGGTTGGGTGTGCGGCCACGCCGCTGGAAATCAAAAACTGCCGCACAAGGCGCGTTCCCACATAGGCATAGAGGCGCTGACGGCTGAGGTTGATGTCAATCCATTTGTCGTTCATTCCAACGCCGGGGGGAAGGCCGGTAATGCTCGAAGGGAGCGGCTTAGGCGGCGGCGTAGGCGTTGGGGTTGGCCGCGGGGTGGGCGAAGGGGTTTGAGTAGGGGTGGCAGTGGGGGTGTTGGTAAAAGTCGGCGTGGGCGTTGGGGAAGGAGTGATGGTTGGCGTTGGAGTTGGGGTGCTCGTTGGCGTAAAGGTGGGGGTAATGGTGGGCTTGAACACTGCGTTAGCATGGAGCGGTGCAGGGCGCGGTGAAGTCCATGCAGCCCACGCGGGCAAAAGCGAAAAAAGCCCCAGTGCGGCCAAAACCGCTAACGCAACCGCAAAAAGCACCGGCGCAAGAGGGAAGGGGCGGTGATAGGCCAAAGCCCCTTCGCTTTCCACTTTGGCGGCGTTTTGGGCTGAGCGGAGGCGCTTGGCCGCCCACGCCATGCCGGCGCGGGCGCGCCGACTGCGCGGGTTGATTTCCAGCGCACGCTCAAGGTAAGCAATGCTGGCGCGGGGCGAGCGCGCCGTCGCCGCAAGCAGCAACCACGGCTCTTCCCAATCGGGTGCAATTTCAGCAGCCTTTTGGGCAAGCGAGCGCGCCTCCGAGCGCTGGCCGCGCTTCAACGCCAACAGCGCCTTTTTTACAAGCAATCGTGCCGCAGTCGGCGGCTGAGTTGATTCCATCACATCCCCTTAGAAACACTAAAATTTCGCCCGCATCCTTTGCAAGCGCCAACCATCAGATTTTACGGCGCTTTGGTCGCAGTGGGCTTTGGAGTCGCAGTCGCAGGGTGTAAAGGCTCATTGCGCAAGTAGCAAAGGATGCCGTCGGCAATCCCCTTAGCCACCACCGCCGGGTGATTGACCAAAATGTCGTAATCCATGTTCATAAAGCCGGTTTCAATGATGACCGCTGGTGTGTGGGGGTCAATGGTGTTGAAAACGTGGTACTCGGTCATATCGCGGCTGTAAGAATTGGGGTGGTAGCGCAGGCCAGTTTCGGCGGCATAGCGGCTGGCAATGCAGTTTTTGAGCCTGATGGAATTTTCCAGTTGGGAAGGGTCTTTCAGACCGCGCGCGGGCGCAATTTTGAAGCCGGTGTATTCTTTGCCCAAATACTTACAAGTATCGGCGTGAATTGAAACGAGAGCAGCGGCGCGGTAACCATTTAGCCGCGGGTCAAACTCAGCCAGCAGGTCAACTTTGTAGCCCTGCTGGCGCAAGTATTCCTGCACAAGCAAAGCAATGCGGTGGTTGATGTCGCGCTCGGCCATGCCGTTGGGGCACACCGCGCCGGAATCGCTTTTCCAATGCCCCGAGATAATGCCCACCACTTGGGAAGGCGGCGGTGTGGGGGTGGGCAAGAGAACCACAGCGCGCCGCGCACCCTTTTCCCCAAACAGCCCACCAAGGGAGAAAGTGGGCAGCGAGTTCGGAGTCCACGCCACAAGCAAAAGGGCTATCAGCGCCGACCAGAAGAAGGCGCGTATTACAAGGCTGAGCACGCTTTCTTGGGAATGTTGCACAGAATTTTTTGACATAGCAGTAGTCAGGGAGCAACTTTCGTGCCCAAACAGCGGTCAAAGCGGCGGCGGGCTTGGGCTAAGGCAAAAAGGGCGCGCTCGCGCTCCTGCGGAGGGAGTGCAAGGGCGGCGAATTCGTCCTCATCCAGCAAGTTTTGCGCGCCGTTTGGGAGCACTACCAAGTCAAGGGCAAAATCGCGGTAGGCGACACCGTCGGCGGTAAGGGTTTGAGGCGCGCCGATGTTGACATACCAACCGCGCAAACGACCGTCTTCGCGGGCATGAACGGCAAGGATATTGTACCAGCGGTTGGCGTAGTAAGTTTCCACAAAGCAATCACCCACGCCCATGAAAAGCCCGCCAACGGTGATGTCGCCCATCCGAAAGCGCGCAACCAGCATCACCGCGCCGTTTGCCGCCCAGAGGAGGCGGCCGGGGTAGCGGTAAACCTCCCGCCCGTCGGCGGTCAGCTTGCGGACTGTGAGGAGGGGTTTGCCGCGTTTCCGAGCGCGGGTGCAAATATCATTCATAAGAGGTGCGTTTAGGTCGTTGGGGCGTTGGGTCGTTGCGTCGTTGGGGCGTTGCGTCGGTGTTGCGTTGTGGTGTCTTAGGTGGAGTAAAAGCATAAACCACAGAAGACACAGAAATCCGCAGATTCCGCAGAAAACTCTGTGCTAATCGGTGTAATCTGTGGTTTTTATCCTTGGCGACCTTTGTGTCCTTGGTGTCCTTGGCGTCACTCTCTCTGCGCCTCTGCGTTAATTCCATTTTACACTACAACCTTTATCGCCGCGCGGGGTTAAACCAAGCGGTATGCAGAAATTACTTCTCACAAAGTGACGGTTGTAACTATATCAATCGCCCCATGTGGGGCATAATAAAAGACAGGGCTTATTCACTTGGGCTTAGCCCTCGGATAATGCCGTCCGAGGAAAGGTTCAGAAACCATTGAAAGGAGTGGAATCCTATGAGCAAAATAACGCGCGAAGAAGCACTGGAATATCACCGCCTAAACGGCAAGCCGGGGAAAATTTCTATTCTCCCCACCAAGCCGCTGGAAACCCAGCATGATTTGGGGTTGGCCTACACGCCGGGGGTGGCGGTGCCGGTTCTGGAAATTGAAAAAGATCCCGAACTGGCATACGAATACACCGCCAAAGGCAATTTGGTGGCAGTCGTGTCCAACGGCACGGCCATTCTCGGCCTCGGCGACCGTGGCGCCCTTGCCTCTAAACCGGTTATGGAAGGCAAGGGCGTGTTGTTTAAACGCTTTGCCGATGTGGATGTATTTGACATTGAAGTTGACACCCACGACCCCGATGAACTTATCAAAGTCGTAGCCGCCATCGCACCCACCTTCGGCGGCATCAACCTTGAAGACATCAAAGCCCCCGAATGCTTCTATGTGGAAGAAAAACTGAAGGAAATGCTGGATATCCCGGTCTTCCACGACGACCAGCACGGCACGGCCATCATATCGTCGGCAGGGTTGCTCAACGCCCTTGAACTGACCGGCAAGAAAATTGACGAAATCAAAATTGTGGTTTCCGGCGCCGGCGCAGCGGCAATTGCCTGCGCCAAATTGGCCGTAAAACTGGGCGCCAAGAAAGAAAACATCATCATGTGCGACAGCCGCGGCGTGATTTACAAGGGTCGCAAGGAAAGAATGAACCCTTACAAGGAAGAATTTGCCGCCGACACCGATGCGCGCACATTAGAAGAAGCCATTGAGGGCGCAGATGTGTTCTACGGGCTTTCCGTTGCCGACATCCTCACGCCCGAAATGGTCAAAAAGATGGCGCCCAACCCCATCATCTTCGCAATGGCTAACCCCGATCCCGAAATCAAATACGAAGTCGCTAAAGCAGTGCGCCCCGACGCTATCGTAGCGACCGGTCGCTCCGACTACCCGAACCAAGTCAACAACGTGCTGGGCTTCCCATTCATCTTCCGCGGCGCGCTGGATGTGCGTGCAAAGGCAATCAACGACGAAATGAAGATTGCCGCGGCAAAAGCGCTTGCCGCGCTCGCGAAGGAAGACGTACCCGACAGCGTACTGCGCGCCTACGGCTTAGACAGCCTGAAATTCGGTCCCGACTACATCATCCCCAAGCCGTTTGACCCGCGCGTTTTGCTTTGGGAAGCCCCCGCCGTGGCGCAAGCCGCTATGGAAACCGGCGTTGCCCGCAAGCACATTGACATTGAAGAATACAAAGAGCAACTTGCCCTGCGGCAGGGCAAAGGCGCGCAGGTGCGCCACTTCATCATGAACAAAGCCAAAGCCGCAAAAACTAAGAAGCGCGTAGTCTTCGCCGAGGGCGAAGAGGATAAAATCCTCCGCGCCGCTGTGCGGCTGATTGACGAAAAGATCGCCGAGCCTATCCTCATCGGCGACCCCAAAGTCATCTCCGAAAAGGCCGAACGCCTTGGCCTGAAATACATCCCCAAAGTGGTTGACCCACACAATTTTGACCGCCGCGACGAATACGCCAAGGCATACTACGAACTTCGCCAGCGCAAGGGTGTCACCCTGCCCAAAGCATACAAACTCATCAGCGACCCGAACATCCTTGGCCCAATGATGGTCAAGATGGGCGACGCCGATGCCTTCGTCTCCGGCCTGACTTACGACTATCCGGAGGTCATCCGTCCGGCGCTCCAAATCCACCACACCGCCCCCGGCATCGGCAAAGCGGCGGGCGTTTACATCATGGTTGTTGAAGACAAAGTCTTCCTGTTCACCGATGCAACCGTCAACATTGACCCCACCGCCGAAGATTTGGCCGAAATCGCCATCTTAGCCGCCGACTTCGCCAAACAGTTGGAAATTGAGCCGCGCGTGGCAATGCTTTCCTTCTCCAACTTCGGCAGCACGCCGCACCCCGAAAGCGAAAAGGTGCGCAAGGCGGTTGAACTCGTGCGCGAGAAACGCCCCGACTTGGTAATTGACGGCGAAATGCAAGCCGACACCGCCGTCGTGGCCGAAATCGTGGAAAAGCGCTACCCGTTCAGCCGCGTAAAGGCAGCAAATGTGCTCGTCTTCCCGTCACTGGAAGCCGCAAACATCGCCTACAAACTGCTGGCGCGCTTGGGCAAAGCGCAGGCAATCGGCCCCATCCTGCTGGGCGTGGGCGCACCGGTGCACGTGCTCCAAACCGGCGACGATGTGAAGGATATTGTGAACGTTGCCGCCGTCGCCGTAATGGACGCCAACAGCCGCGAATAAAATCGCGCTCCAAACAATGCAACAATGCAAGCAAGCCGAGGGCAATTGCCCTCGGCTTTTGCGTTTTCTGCCCGCTTCCCAAATTTTGGTACAATATGCCGCGGCACAGGGCGCCCGCGGGGCGCTCAATCTTTTTGTTTTAGACGGAGCACCTAAGAGCCTATCCGAAAAAATTTTTTCAAAATTTTTTCGGATGTGTCACTGCGAGGCGGCATAGCCGCCGAAGCAGTCTCCTGACCGGTAAAAGGGAGATTGCTTCGCCCCTGCGGGGCTCGCAATGACGCCATCACGATATTTTTAGGACTTACGCAGTTGCCCGTAGAAGTGCTCGTTTCTGGTTGACTGACAAATCGCCCTGTATCACCTTTGGGGCTTGAGCTCTCCCTTCCCCCGCTACGGCAACGCTATCGCGTCGCCATAGCTGCCCCCTTCCCTCCCTTACTAAGGGAGGGAAGGGGGTAGATGAGCCGAGCGCAGGCGAGGCTCATCGGGGGATAGGAGAGATTTGGTAAACAACTGAAGTTTTGTCAGTCAATCAGGCGCTCGTTTTCATGTCATGGCGAGCCGCCATAGGCGGCGAAGCCATCCCCCACACTGTGAGGGAAACCGCCTCGGCGCTCGTAGACCGGCTCGCGGTGACATAAAGCAGGGGAACTGCGTAACTCCTAATTTTTTCGGATAGAGTCTAAGCAAACCGCGTTTCTATCGGCATAAAGGGTATCAACCATGACGCATTCTCGCAGAGTAACCGTCTCTCTAAGCCGTGGCATGGGGCTTTTGGATGTAACCATGATCGGCGTAGGGGCGATGATCGGTGCAGGCATTTTCGGCCTCACCGGCATAGCCGCAGGCGAAGCCGGCCCAGTGGGCTTGCTTTTGGCGTTTTTCCTCAACGGCATCGTGACCAGCCTCACCGGCCTCACCTACGCCGAACTTGGCGCCGCCATCCCCGAAGCAGGCGGCGGCTACCTATGGGTTAGACAAGGGCTTTCCCGCTTTTGGGGCTTCTTTTCGGGCTGGATTTCGTGGTTCAGCCACTCGGTAGCGTGTAGCCTCTATTCCATCATCTTTGGCACATTTTTCGTTGAGTTTCTGAAGTGGGCAGGCATCTCTTTCTCCCACACGCCGATGCTCCTTGGCATGAACGCCGAAGATTTGGCAATCAAAATCAGCGCCGTGCTGGTGGTAATTTTGTTCATGTATGTCAACCTGCGCGGCGCATCCGAAACCGGCACGGTGGGCAACATCGTCACCATTTTCAAAATCCTCGTGTTGCTGACCGTTTCGGCATACGGCATCAAGGCAATGTTCCACATCCCCAACTGGCCTGACCACTTTTTGCACGACCCCGTGCCCTTCCCGCACGGCATTTGGGGCGTTTTCAGCGCGATGGGCTTGACCTTTGTGGCATTTGAGGGCTACGAAATCATCGCCCAAAGCGGCGAAGAGTTGAAAGACCCCGGCAAAAACCTGCCCAAAGCCATTTTCTATTCCATCGCCATTGTGGTCGCCATTTACCTGCTGGTGGCGTTTGTGGCAATCGGAGCGCTGACCCACGCCGACACCGGCGGCTTGCCAATTTGGCAATACCTCGGCAAAGAGGGCGACCGCGCCATGATCCGCCTCGCCTCGCATATCATGCCCTACGGCACGCTGATAATGATTTTGGGCGGGCTTGCCTCCACAATTTCGGCGCTAAACGCAACCGTGTATTCCAGTTCGCGGGTCTCATTTGCCATGGGAAGGGGCGGCGACCTGCCCGAAATGTTCGGCAAAGTGCACCCGCGCACACGCACCCCTCACATCGCGATTATGATGAGCGGCGTGCTGATAATCGTCATGGCGGTTTCATTGCCCGTCGCCGACGTCGCCAGCGGCGCGTCGCTCACCTTCCTTATGCTTTTCCTGCTCACCAACGTCTCGCTAATCCGCCTGCGCAAAACCAAGCCCGATTTGGAAAGGCCGTTCCGCGTGCCGTGGGTGCCGGCAGTGCCGATTCTCGCAATTCTGGCACAGGGCTTTTTGGCAATTGACCTCTTCCGCGCCAGCCCAATTGCGTGGACGGCAACGCTCGTGTGGATCGCCATCGGCGTGTTCCTGTTCGCCCGCTGGGGCGGAAGGGAGGAAGCGCGCCGCGAAGCCGACACCATCCTGCTGGAAGAAACGATTGCCGAGCGCGGCTTTTCCATCATGCTGCCGGTTGACCACGGCTCGCAGCCGCGCGAAATGGCAAAACTCGCCTCCATGCTGGCATACTACTACGAAGGCGAAATTTTTGCCCTGCATGTGATTTTAGTGCCACCGCAACTCGGGCTGAGCGAAGGACGGCGCTTCCTCAAGCAAGGCAGGCCGTTGCTGGACACGGTGGTGGAAGTCGGGCAAGAATTCAACATTCCCGTGCGCACACAACTGCGGTTAGGGCGCAAAATTTCCCGCTCCATCATCACCGCTGCGCAAGAGCGCAAGGCAGACCTAATGCTTCTCAACTGGCCCGGCCGCTCGCATTCCGACGCGAGCATGGGCAAAGTGCTTGACGAAATCTCCGAAAACCCGCCCTGCGACCTTGCAGTCGTGCGGCTGGTCAAGCCCGTAAAGCCGCCAAAGCGCATCCTTGTGCCGGTTGCAGGCGGCCCCCACACCCCACTGGCGGTTGAAATTGCCGTGGCGCAAGCGGTTTACACCGCCGAGCAAGTGCTGCCGCCCGATGCCCCAAAACCAGAGGTGGTAGCCCTGCACCTTCTATTGCACAACGAAGACGACAAGCAGGCTGAAGAGCGCCGCCGCGAATTGCTTGAACTGCTTTCGGTGTTCACAAATTACCCTGTGGAACTCCGCCTAATTCCCGCCGAAGATGTGGTGCAAGATGTGCTCAAATACGCCAAAGAGCACAATTTTGAAGAAATCGTGGTGGGCGCTTCGGAGGAAGGCTTTTGGGAACGCGCCCTATTTGGCACAATCCCCCAGCGGATTGCCGAGCAAGCCGATGTGAATGTGATAATGGTGAAGCACTACAACCCCATCAAACACGGGCTAAAGCGCTGGCTAAAGCGAGCGCCAAAAAGGAGGTAAATTGTAACCACCTACCCTGCGCCGAAAACGAGGTTGACAAGCAATATTCCAATCACTCTGTCAGGTCATAAAACGACATTACACCTTGCTTGCCCTCACCACTCCCCCAGAGCCTTGCTTCGCGGCGGCTCAGCCCCCTCTCCTCTCCCAATGGGAGAGGAGAGGGGGCGCGCAGCGGGGGTAAGGTGAGGGCGAAAAGCCACTGCAGCGCTTCTGGGTAGGTAATTACAGTAAATCGGCGATCCGTGAATCGCCATCCACAACTTGGCTTCGCATGGAGACGCCAAAGCACCGAATTGAAGAACTAACGGAGGGATGGGAAAAATGAACATTCAAAAACCGGTAATCCTGCTGAGCGGCGCTTCGCGGGGGTTGGGGGCGGCAACGGCAAAAGAAGCCGCCCGCCGCGGCGCGAATCTTGTCATCAACGCGCGCGACTCCGCCCGCTTGGAAAAAGTAGCAGAAGAAGCCCGCAAACTGGGCGCAGATGTGCTCACCGTCGCGGGCGACATCGGTGGAGAAGCCACCGCCCGCCAAATGGCTGAAAAAGCCGCCGAGCATTTTGGACGCATTGACGCCGTAATCCACAACGCGGGGATAATCCAGCCGCTCGCGCCAATTGCCAAAGCCAAAGCCGAAGAATGGCTTTACAACTGGCGGGTGAACTTGCTCGGCGGTGTGATGCTGGTTAGCGCCGCGCTGCCGCTTTTGCGCAAAGCCCAAGGGCGCGCCGTGCTGGTTTCCAGCGGAGCGGCAATCCACCCTTACCCTGCATGGGGCGCATACTGCTCTGCGAAAGCCGCCCTCAACCACTTCGTAGCCGTGCTGGCGGTGGAAGAGCCGCTCATAACCGCCGTCGCCTTCCGCCCCGGCATTGTGGATACCGACATGCAGGCGGTGATCCGCGAAAAAGGCGCCGAGGTGATGCCGCCCGAACTGCACCAACGCTTTTTGGAATACAAGCGCGAAGGGCGGCTTGCCCCGCCGGAGGAGGTAGCCGCGCCGTTGGTAGCAGTTGCCATGCGCGCGCCGCGCGCCTGGAGCGGCAAATTCGTCGCCTACTACTCCGCCGAAGTGCAAGCCCTGCTGGCAGAATAAGCCCTCGGCACGCCAATAAAAACTGACGGAGCATTTTGCTCCGTCAGTTTTACTTTGAGGGTCTACTTCCCGAATTACGCTTCAGCCCAGCGGCTCACTCCAATCATCCTGAGAAGCAGCCGCGTCGGGCGCATTTGTTTTCTTGCCGCGCAGCACAAACCACCACACAAGCACAGCAACTATCAGCACCACCAACAAGGCGACCACGCAGACAATCGCCAACAGCATCATGCTGCTCGTTCCACCAATTTTGCTCACAGCAGCCAGATGCTTAGAACCACCAGAAACCGGCACTTTCCACACGACCGTTCGGCCGTGCA
>JALUBW010000153.1 GCA_027044735.1 Anaerolineales bacterium | reverse complement strand
GGCTGTATGGCTACCTCATTGATTGACGCCGATTCTCTTTTGGCCTTGGACGTGGGAAGCGCCAACACCCGCGCTTTGCTCTTTGACGTCGTTGAAGGGCGCTACCACCTGATTGCCGCCGGCACGGCACCCACCACAAGCGGCCATCCCTACGACGACGTCAGATTAGGCATTCAAGAGGCCATAACGCAAGTTCAAAACCTCACCGGCAGGGTGCTACTGGCCGAAGACCAAAGCCTAATCGTGCCCTCCCGCAGCGAAGCAGTTGGGGTAGACCAACTTGTGCTCACTGTTTCGGCGGGCGGGGCAATAAAAACCGTGTGCGTGGGCGTGCTGGAAGACGTTTCCCTACAAAGCGCGCGCCGACTTGCCTCAACGATTTACTCCTCCATTGAAGCAGAACTCCACACAGGCGACAAGCGCTCCACCGAAGGACGCATAAACGCCATCATACAAGCACACCCCGATTTGGTAATCATGGCAGGCGGGTTGAACAACGGTGCCAGCCGCTCGGTGGAGCAAATGTTGGAGGCAGTAGGGCTGGCGGCCTACTTGCTCCCGCCGGAGCGGCGGTTTGAGGTGCTCTACGCGGGCAACGAACGCCTTGCCCACGATGTAGAAAAAACGCTAAATGGCATCACGCCGATTCACCTGGCGCACAACTTACGCCCCACACTGGAAATAGAGCAATTAGAACCAGCCGAGGAAAAACTGCTGGAAATTTACCGCTCAATCCGCCTGCGCCAAATGCCGCAACTAAACGCCATCCTGAGCCAAGCCGCGGGCAAAAGCGTGTTTTACCCAACGGCGCACGGGCTTAGGAGAATTGTGCAAATTTTGAGCAAAATTTACGGCGGACCAAAAGGAGTGCTCGGCGTGGACCTCGGCGCAGCGGCGACCACAATCGCCTTTGCATGGGAAGGCGGCGGCCGCCAAAAGGTCTTTTCCGACCTCGGATTGGGCGCTCCACTGGCAAAACTCTATCCCCACACCCACATAGAAAAAATTGAGCGCTGGCTGTCCAAAGAAATCCCTCACGATGAAATTATTGACTACCTCTACAACAAAATGCTCTACCCCGAAAGCGTGCCCACAACCGATGAAGAGGTGCTGGTAGAACAAGCGCTGGCGCGAGAAATTTTGCAAGTTGCCATCAAGCGCACTTACGAGGACTTTCCCAAACAAAAACACCTTGCGAAAGACCTTTTGCCGGCCTTTGAGCCGATTTTAGCGAGCGGCGGCATCCTCACCAAAGCAGCCAGCCTGCCGCAAGCGCTGATGACGCTGCTGGATGGCCTGCAGCCAACCGGCGTCACCACTTTCGTGCTGGACACAAACCAACTGCTTGCGCCGCTGGGCGCTGCCGCCGACATCAATCCAATCCTCACGGCACAAATGCTTGGCACATACCACCTGCCGGTGCTCGCAACGGTGATAACCCCCACAAAGAAACTCAAACGCCTTGGAGTGCCCTTATTGAGAGCCGAGGTGGAACTCCCAACAGGCGCAAAGAAGCAAATAGAAGTCAAAAGCGGCGCCATAGGCGTAATCGGCCTGCGCGGCGGGCAAAAAGCCCGCCTGCGGCTGCAACCGCTGCACGGCGCAGACATCGGCTTTGGAGCAGGCCGCGGAGGAACGGTGAGCGTGAGCGGCAGCAAAATCGGCGTGGTGATAGACGCCCGCGGCCGCCCCATCATGCTCCATGCAGACCCCGAAAAGCGCCGCGAGCAAATTTCCAAATGGCTTGCTTCGCTAAGCCGATGGGCATAGTTTTTGCACCACCTTCAGGAGAACGCAATGGTTTTCAGGCCGGTAATCCGCACAATGCCAATAGCCGAAGTGCGCGAAAAGCGCCTTTTGCCCGTCCCGGGAAAGGTGCTCGTCTCGGAAGGACAAACAGTAAAAGCATCCGATGTAATAGCCGAAGCATCGGCCGACCCGCTCTACCGCCTCGTGGATGTGGCACGGGCACTCGGGGTGCCGCGCTCTAAAGCCAACCAATTCATCCTATGCCAGCCGGGAGATTTATTGCGCGCAGGCGACACCTTAGCCCGCAAACAAGGCCTGCTCAGCCGCATAGTGCGCTCGCCGGTGGATGGCAAAGTGATTTTGGTTGAAGAAGGCCAAATCCTCATAGAAGAACACCGCGAGCCGTACATGCTGCGGGCAGTCATCCCAGCCAAAGTAAACGCCATCATACCCGATTTGGGCGCAGAACTTGCAACTACCGGCATGGTGGTGGACGGCGTTTGGGGCAACGGCCGATACAACTACGGCATGTTGGGCACAGCCACCCAAGAGCGAGACGACGAAATAACCCCCAAAGACCTATCGGTTGAAAAGCGCGGCCTTATCCTCATCGCAAGCCGTCTCACAGAAGCCAAAGTGCTTGAAATAGCCGACTCGCTCCCCCTCCGCGGGCTTATAGTCGGCTACATGCGGGCTAAATTGGTGCCCGAAGCCCTAAAAGTTTCCTTCCCCGTAGTGGTCATAAACGGCTTTGGCAACCGGCCTATGGATTCCCGTTCCTTCAAATTGCTCACAACAAGCGTAGGCCAGCGCGTGGCGGTAATAGCCCGAAAGCCGCCTAAAGGCCGCCCGGTGATTGTCGCCCCATTGCCAAGTGCGGAACGCCACGAGCCGCCTCCGGCTTTTGATGAGGTAACAGTGGGCACTAAAGTGAGGATTACGCGCGCCCCTTACGCCGGAGCAATAGGCCAAGTGACGGAAATACAACCCGGCATGAGCCAGTTTCCCAATGGCGTAAAGGCCCCGGCCGCCAAAATTCGCCTTGAAAACGGCGAACTCGCTTTAGTGCCTTTAGCAAATTTAGAAATTTTGGTACAATCGTAATACTACCCGAAAGGAGAGGGCTATGTTTGAAGACGATGAAACCCAAATGCCGGATTTTGAAGACGAAACCGACGTCTTTGGCGACGAAACGGACGAACCCACTTGGTTGGAAGACGGAGAAGGGGAAGAAACCCTGCTGGGAGAAGAGGAAGGGGAAGAGGAAGGGGAAGAGGAAGGCGGCAACAATAAAACCTTCCTCATCGCGGTTGCGGCAATTGTGCTTATGTTGCTGCTAACGTTGGGCATCTTGGCGGCCTACGAAGTATTCATTGCACCTGCAAAACGGCACGCCCAGCAAACCCAAGTGGCGCAAGTGAATGCTCAAAACACGGCTATGGCACAAGCCCTCACGGCCACAGCGCAAGCCGCCTCATGGACTGCAAC
>JALUBW010000152.1 GCA_027044735.1 Anaerolineales bacterium | reverse complement strand
CCGTGGAGCCCATGGGCCTGCGCCTGGAGTTCGTCCCCGGCAAGGGGCCGGTGATTCACGAGCCGGTGCGCACCGCCGCCGATGTGGAACGCCTGCGCGTGCCCGACCCCCGCGCCGACCTGGGGCATGTGCTGGAAACCGTGCGCCTGGTGCGGCGGGCGCTGGAAGGCAGCGACGTCGCCCTCATCGGCTTCGCCGGCGCGCCCTTCACCGTGGCTTCTTACATGGTGGAAGGCGGCCCCTCGCGCCACTATCGCACCACTAAGCAGATGATGTACGCCGCGCCCGACCTGTGGGACGCGCTGATGGGCAAACTGGCCGACACCTTAGCCGCCTACCTCGTCGCCCAGGTGGAAGCCGGCGCGCAGGCGGCGCAACTCTTCGACTCCTGGGTGGGCGTCCTCAGCCTGCCCGACTACCGCCGCTATGTGCTGCCTTATTCGCAGCGGGTGCTCAAGGCGGTGGAATCTACCGGCGTGCCGGTCATCCACTTCGGCACGGGCACCGCCCACCTGCTGGAAGCCATGCGCGCGGCCGGCGGCACGGTGCTCGGCGTGGACTGGCGCGAGCCCCTCGACCGCGCCCATGCCCGCCTGGGCGATGACGTGGCTTTGCAGGGCAACTTAGACCCCATTGCCCTGTTTGCCCCGCCGGAGGTGTTGCGCACCCAGGTGCAGGATGTGCTCCGCCGCGCGCCCCGCGTGGGGCACATTTTCAACCTGGGCCACGGCCTGCTGCCCGACACGCCGGTAGAAGCCGTGCGGGCTGTGGTGGAGATGGTACACGAGATGACGGCGAAGTAAAACCACAGAAGACACAGAGAAGACACAGAAGGCGCAGAAAAAGGTTGTTCTGTGTTTTCTGTGAATCTTCGGTGTCCTCTGTGGTTTCACACGTTCAGGAGAGCATATATGGCGCTCCCTTCCTTCCGAATCGCTATCGTCGGCGGCGGCATTACCGGGCTGGCCGCGGCTTACGAGGCGTTTCGTATAGCCAGTCTGAATACAAAAAGGGGAAATGAGGCCGGCGGGCAAATCGCCCTCTTTGAAGCCGCACCCCGCCTCGGCGGCAAAATTACCACCGTGCGGCGCGAGGGCTTCGTCATTGAGGGCGGCCCCGACACCTTCCTCGCCGCGAGCAAGCCCTGGGCTGTGGAACTCTGCCGCGAACTGGGCATGGAAGACCGCCTGCGCGGCACCAACCCGCACCTGCGGGCGACTTACGTGCTCCATCAGGGGCGCCTGGAACCCCTACCCGATGGCCTGACCATGATGATCCCCACCCGCTTTGGGCCGATGGCGCGCACCCGCCTGCTTACCTGGCCGCAAAAGGCCCGCATGGCGCTGGATTTCTTCATCCCCCCGCGGCGCGACGACGGCGATGAGAGCCTGGGTGCCTTCGTCACCCGCCGGTTGGGCCGCGCAGCCTACGAAAACCTGATTGAACCGCTGATGAGCGGCATCTACGCCGGCGACGGCGACCGCCTCAGCCTGCTCGCCACCTTCCCCTACCTGCGCGACCTGGAACGCAAGTACGGCGGCCTCATCAAAGGCGCGTTGGCCATGCGCCGCAAGATGGGGAAGCGTGCCCCCGGCTCCCGCAGCGCCTTTTTGACCCCCGAAACCGGCCTTGCCGAGATCGTAGAGGCGCTGGAAGCCTTCCTGCGCCGCGCGGGCGTGCGGTTGCTCACTTCCACACCGGTGAACGCTGTGGAGCCTTTGCCCACGGGCGGCTTCCGCCTGCGCACCGCCGCGGGGGAATTCACCACCGAGCGCCTGGTGCTCGCCACCCCCGCCTACGCCACCGCCGACTTGGTGGAAGCCTTCGCCCCCGACGCCGCCGAAGCCCTGCGGGGCATCCCTTACACCGCCACCGCCACCATCTCCCTGGCCTACCGCGCAGACGACCTGCCCCGCCCCCTGGACGGCTATGGCTACGTCATCCCTCGCCGCGAGGGGCGCGAGGCCCTGGCCTGCACGTGGACGTCCACCAAATTCCCTCACCGCGCCCCCGAAGGCTACGCCCTGCTGCGGGTGTTCGTAGGTCGCGCCGGGCAGGAAAACGCCATCCCGTGGACGCGCGAAGCCCTGATAGAGGTCGCCCGCCGCGAACTGGCACAGACCTTGGGCATCACCGCCGAGCCGCTGTTGGTCGAAGCCTTCATCTGGCCGCGCGCCATGCCGCAATACAACTTAGGCCACCTGGAGCGGGTCGCCCAAGCCGAAGAGGCGCTGGCGGCCTTCCCCGGCCTGGCCTTAGCGGGCAACGCCTACCGCGGCATCGGCATCCCCGATTGCATCCGGTCGGGGAGGGAGGCGGCGAAACGAATCATGAATAGCGAGTTATGAGTTGCGCGCTCGCCATTCGCAATTCGCAACTCGCCATTCGCAATTCCTCACTCGCAATTTCTTTGGAGGTTCCCATGCACATCCCCAATTCCATCCAATGGTTTGAACGCGCCCGGCAAATTCTCCCCGGCGGGGTAGATTCCCCCGTGCGGGCTTTTCGCGCCGTGGGCGGCCAGCCGCTGTTCATCGCCCGCGGCGAGGGGCCGTATCTCTACGATGTGGACGGCAACCGCTACATTGACTACGTCCTCTCCTGGGGACCGTTGGTGCTGGGCCACGCCCATCCCGAAGTGGTGGAAGCCCTGCAGGAAGCCGTGGCTAAGGGCACCAGTTACGGTGCGCCCAGCCCCTTAGAGGTGGAACTGGCCGAACTGGTGCAGTATTTCATCCCGTCTATTGAGATGATCCGCTTCGTCAACAGCGGCACCGAAGCCACCATGAGCGCCCTGCGCCTGGCGCGGGCTTACACCAAGCGCGACAAAATCGTGAAGTTTGAGGGCTGCTACCACGGCCACGCCGACATGCTTTTGGTGCAGGCCGGTTCGGGCGTGGCGACGCTGGGCCTGCCCGATTCCCCCGGCGTGCCCCGCGGCGCGACGCAGGATACCTTAGTCGCCCGCTACAACGACCTGGAAAGCGTGCGCGCGCTGTTTGAGCAGTACCCCGAAGAGATTGCTGCGGTCATCGTGGAGCCGGTGGCGGGCAACATGGGCGTGGTGCCGACCGCACCGGGCTTCCTGGAAGGCTTGCGGGAAATCACCGCCGCCCACGGCGCGTTGCTCATCTTTGATGAGGTGATGACCGGCTGGCGAGTGTACCCGGGCGGCGCCCAGGCCCTCTACGGGGTGACGCCCGACCTGACCACGTTGGGCAAGGTCATCGGCGGCGGGCTGCCCGTGGGCGCTTACGGCGGCAAGCGGGAAATTATGGAAATGGTCGCCCCCGTGGGCCCGATGTATCAGGCGGGCACGCTTTCGGGCAATCCCTTAGCCATGACCGCTGGCATTGTGACGTTGAAGGTGTTGCAGCGCGAGGGCGTGTGGGCACGGCTGGAAGCCCTGACCGAGCGCCTGACCGCGGGCATCGGCGAAGCGGCGCGCGAAGCAGGCGTTCCCATCCAGCAAACCCGCGTGGGCACCATGTTCGCCACCTTCTTCACCGAGACGCCGGTGCGCGACTGGGACACGGTGAAGACCAGCGACGTCGCGCGCTTTGCCCGCTTCTTCCGCGCCATGTTAGAGCGCGGCGTCTATCTTGCCCCCTCGCAGTACGAAGCCGGTTTCATGAGCCTCGCGCACGACGAAGCCGTGATAGATGCCACGGTTGAGGCCGCGCGGGAGGCGTTTGAGGCATTGTAAACATAATATCTACTCTGTGCTCCATTTAGAGTTAATTTCGTTGGTAGACGTTGGTAAAATTGCAATGATTCTTTGGAATTCTCAATGTTTTTCTAACTTTTTATATTGATTTTTGGACTACATCATGGTAAGATTTGCGCCTATTCCTAAATTGAGAAAGGTAAAAAAAATCGGTTAACGAAAGATAGTATTGTTGATAGTGCCTGAACGCCCTCACTTATCCTCCGCTGCCTAGCTCCTGCTCGGCGCGGTGCTGAGCCTTTGTTGAAGAACCCCGCGGGGGAAGAGTGAGGGCGCTACTGTCTATAAAAATAGGATTTACGCAGTTACTCGTAGAAGCGTTCGTTTTCATGTCATGGAGGGCCGCCATAGGCGCCGAAGCCATCCCCCAGACGGTGGTAGGGAAGACCGCTTCGGTGGTCTACGACCGCCTCGCGGTGACGTAAAGCAGTGGAACCGCTTAACTCCTGTAAAAAATGTTAACCGCTTTTATACCTAACTCAATAAAACCGGATCTGAGGTTTTTATATATCGTTTTGTATATCAAGGAGCGTAGCGCATGAACTATAACTCTTTGGTTGTCCGTGAGGCGGCGAATAAAGAGGGAAAGAAGGAAAAAGCACTTTTGTTGATGGAGAACGCGTTGCGAGATCTTGGCGCCAGCGTTGTTTTGGTTGCCAGCCGTGGTGGAGAGGCATTGCTATTCGCCGGGGACGAGGAGCCAAAACAAATGGGCCTTTTGGCTGCGTTGGGAGCGGCGGGGCTGAGTGCGTTGCAAGAAATTATTGTGACGGCGTTTTCTGGTATTGGGGCTGATGAAGAGCAACTTATGACCCTTGAGGTCGCGGATGGTTTGATCATGCTTTTATCTTCTCCGCCGGTGATGTTTTTAGCCGTTTTTCGGGATAAATCTCGTTTGGGCTTGGCGCGCTTGTTGCTAAAGCGCCTTATTGGTAGGTGCGACTGGGATTCCCTTTTACCCAATGAAGCCGATACCATAATGGTGGATGAGGGCGATTTTCAAGATGCACTTGAAGGTTTGTGGGAAAGTTGACTATGCGGATACGCTGGGCTACCAAGGATTTGCTCATCAAAATAGTCTATTACGGCCCACCTTTGGCCGGTAAGACAACGAATTTGCGACAACTTCAGGAATTAATTCCTGTCCAGCATCGTAGCGATCTGGTATCTCTTGATACAGAGGGTGATCGTACGCTGTTTTTTGACCTTATGGAAGTTTCACTCGGGAAGATCGGTGGGCTTACGCCGCGAGTGAGCGTTTATACCGTACCCGGTCAGCCACGCTACAAACGCGTACGCGAGGTTGTCCTGCGTGGCGCCGATGGCATTGTTTTCGTGGCCGATAGCGCCGCCGACCGCCTGCGCGAAAACCTCGCTATTTGGCACGAAATGCTAATCTACATGAAAGCGATGAGGCTCTGCGACAACCCTGTCTTGCTTCAGATGAATAAGCAAGACCTTCCAAATTCGCTGCGCCCCTCGCAAATGCAGGGGCTTTTTAAGCGCCCCGGTAAAGAAGTTCCATCTATAGCGGCCGAGGCCTTTCAGGGCAAAGGCGTGAAGGAAACTTTTTCTCGGATTTTGAGCCTTGTCGTTTCCGCCGGGAGGAAGTCGTGAAGACAAATGTTTCCCAAGACATTTCTTTGGCTGTTGTTGCCAACAAAGGCCAAGTTTGGCGGCATTTGCTTGAAGAACTTGTGCAGTCCAACGCTTTTCTTGCTGCCGTACTGACCGATTTTCAAGGTTTGCCTTTTCTTTCGGCCTTGCATCCAGATGCTAAAAAAGGCTTGGAGGATCGCCTCATTGAAACTTTGGCGGCTTTTGCGCCGCCTATGTTGCGCACGGCTGGGCAAATGGAATCTTTTTTCGGGCGTTTTAGTGTGGATGAAATTACCACCCGCACTAAAGAGGGTGCTCTCATCGTTTCGCGAGTTGTGGAGCGCCCCGATATCGTTGCAATCTTGACCGTGCTTGTTCCTCCTCGCCGTGCTTACCGTAGAGCCATGAACAAAATCATTACGCAATTGCAAAAAAGTTAGCGGAGGAAAAGATGGGATTCGGGAATGATGTGCTTTTGAAAGGGGAATTAGGTAATGTGGATTTGCCTTCGCTTGTTGAAATAGCCGCTTCCTCGGGCGAGGAGGATGTTGCTGTGGTTGTAAACACTCCGCAGCAAAATTTGGCGGTGTTTGTGAGCAACGGCAAGGTAGTCCATGCTGAATCATCCAATGGTGACGAAGGCATCAAGGCTTTGACCAAGGCTCTTGCAGCGCAAGAAGGCACGTTTCGGTTGGAGCCTGCGCGCAAAGCGCCTAAAATTACCATTCAACAATCTTGGAACAACGCGCTTTTGGAAGCGTTGCGCCTCTTGGATGAACAAGAGGCAGAAATTTCACCCCAAACTACATCTAAGGAGGAAAATATGTCACAAGGAAAGAAAACAAGAGAGCGCATAGCCGACGTGCTCTCCAATCTGCTTGAGGATTCGGTAGATATTATCGGTGCGGCCGTGGTAGGCACTGATGGCCTGATTTACAGCGCCGATTTCCCTCGGCGGGATGCCGATGAGGCGCTCATCGCCGCCACCTCGGCAGCAGTCTACGGCCTGAGCAAACGGACAATGGGACAAATTTCCGAAGGCGACTTTGTCCAGACGCTGATTGAGGGCACTGAGGGCTACATGCTGGTTCGGAGCATTAACCGTTCGGTATTGTTTGTTGCCGTTTTGCCCCGCGACGTGAACCTTGGCATGGCATTTGCCGAGTCGCGCACGGTTGCTGCCGATCTTGCCGAAATTCTTAAGGCACTTGCATAGTTTCGTTTAGGAGGTCCAAAGTGGTACTGGATTCTTCTGCAATGACTGAGGAGCAAAAGAAAATGTGGGACCAGTTGGTAGAAATGTTGCTTTATGGCCTTGAAAAAGGCTTGTGGGATATGTTAGGAGACGCCTCTTTTGCCGTGACGAACACCGTAGGGCGAGAGATGTTGAAAACCTTAGAGGCTAAAGGTTTGCAGGTAGATGATCGTGACCCGGGTGAATTGGCTTCGGCCGTTGGTAAGTTTTTTGTTGATCACATGGCTATTGCCGATTCTTTTGATATTGAGAAGGAGAACAGTACGGTTGGTTTGAAAGTGCACAATTGTATACTGATGAACGTGGAAAAGAGTTTATTAGAGCAAGGTGTGCAGCCGTTTCTGTGCCCGTTTTTGAACATAACGATGAATGCGCTACGTCAGAACACGGGTGGTGCTACGACTATAACTCAGTTTGATGTGAATCCCGAAAGCGGTAAATGCCTTTTGCGGTTTAAGATTTTGGAGTAGTTGCCTGTAGCCTCAAAATTTGACATTTCCCACGCGCAGGCTTATAATGCGCGCGACAACTGATAGCAACCTTCGGGGCAGGGTGAGCGGCGCGGCCGCAATTCCCGACCGGCGGTAAAAGCCCGCGAGCGCCGCCTTTTGGCGCAGACTCGGTGAAATTCCGAGGCCGACGGTAAAGTCCGGATGGGAGAAGGTTGAACGAGCGTGCAGTTTGCGTGCGCGCGGCGTGTTGTTGTGCTTGCAAAGCCTCGGAAACTGAGTTTTCGGGGTTTGTTTTTGGCACGGCGCGCCCGCCACGCCCCGCGCCTTCCCCTATGCCCCGCCCCCGCGGGGCATTTTCCTTCCTTGCACCCCTAATTCCCCAATCCCTCATCCCTCAATTCTTTCCTCCTTCCCATGAACCTCTCTGACGCCGGAAAGATAGTCTTAGGCACAATTTCCCGCCACCCGCGGCGCACCCGCTTTGCCCGCCTTGCCGCTTCTCTATTGGTAGCGTTAGGGCTGTGGGAGGTTTTGGTGTTGCTGACGCACTTGCCGCCTTTCATCTTGCCTTCGCCCGAAGATGTGGCGGTGCGCGGCTGGCAGGCTTTGCAATCGGGCGTGCTGTTGCGCAACACGTGGGTAACGCTTCAAGAAATCCTCGCGGGGATGGCGCTGGGCGTGCTCACGGCAACCGCTTTGGGCTATTTGCTCGCGAAATCGCCGTTTTTGGAGCGCTTGCTTGCGCCCTACATCGTGGCGAGCCAATCGGTGCCGGTGGTGGCGATCGCGCCGTTGCTGATAATTTGGTTTGGCCCCGGTTTGCTTTCCAAAGTGTTGATTTGCGCGCTCATTGTCTTTTTCCCCGTGCTGGTCAACACGGTGGTGGGTGTGCGGAGCGTGCCGCAGGAACTTTACGACCTGCTCCGCTCGTTGGACGCCACGCCTTGGCAAGTGGTGCGCTATCTTGAAATTCCCGCGGCGCTGCCGGTGTTTTTCGGGGGGCTGCGGATAGGCGTTACGCTTTCGGTTATTGGCGCGGTGGTGGGCGAATTTGTCGCCGCCGACCGCGGACTTGGCTTCCTCATAAACCTTGCCCGCGGACGCTACGACACCGCGCTTGTGTTCGTTGCCGTTTTCACCCTCGTTGGGCTGGCGCTAATTTTCTACGGCGCAGTAGTCGCCCTTGAACGCCGCTTACTCAAATGGCTTTGACCCTCAATCCCCCAATCCCTTAATCCCTCAATCCCTCTCTCAGGAGTTCCCCATGCCCTCACGAAAACTCTCCCTCCCCTTTGCGCTTTTCTCGCTCATTGCCCTTTTGACGGCGTGCGGTGCGGCGAAAACCACCCCAACCGCCTCGCCCTCGCCGACTGCCGTTTCTGCGCCCACCCGCGCCCTCGTCGGCACACCGGTTCACGTTAGCGCAACGCCGACCGCCGCCTCTCCCCCCGCCAAGCCTAAACTCACCCACATTCGTCTGCCGATGGGCTATATCCCCAACATCCAATACGCCCCATTCTACGTGGCGAAAGACAAGGGCTTTTACGCCGAAGCAGGCTTTGATGTGGACTTTGATTACAGTTTTGAAACCGATGGCGTGGCGCTTGTGGGCGCGGGCAAGTTGCCGTTTGCTATCGTTTCGGGCGAACAGGTGCTGATGGCGCGCGACAAGGGCTTGCCCGTGGTGTATGTGATGACTTGGTGGCAAAAGTATCCGGTTGTGGTGGTTGCCGACGCTGCGCTTGGTCTGAAAACCCCCGCCGACCTCAAAGGTCAGCGCATTGGCTTGCCCGGCCTTTTCGGGGCAAATTATGTCGGCTTGATCGCTTTGCTCCATTCCGTTGGACTTAGCGAACACGATGTTACGCTGGATTCCATTGGCTTCAATCAGGTTGAGGCTTTCACCAGCGGCAAAGAGCGCATTGTGGTCGGCTATGTTACCAACGAGCCGATTCAACTGCGCGCCAAAGGCTACAAAATCACCACCTTCCCCGTGGCAGATTATGTAGATTTGGCTTCTAACGGCATAATCACCAACGAAAAGACGATAAAGGACGACCCCGAAATGGTGCATCGCTTTGTTCGGGCGACCCTGCGCGGCATCAACTACACCATTCATTACCCCGATGACGCCTACAATGTCTCGCTCAAATATGTGGAAGGGTTGTCTTCCGCCGACCGCGATGTGCAAATGCAGATTTTGCACAAGGCGATTGAATACTGGCGCGCCGACAAACTCGGCTATGCCAACCCGCAAGCGTGGGATAACATGGAAAAGGTGCTCCGCTCAATGGGCTTGGTAACGCACGACCTTGACGTTTCTAAAGCCTACACCAACCAATTCATCCAGCCGTAGCGCCATGAAGCCGTTTTTGAGCCTTGAGCACGTGGGCGTGGTTTTCCCCGCCGATGATGGGGAACTGGAAGCCGTCGCCGACGTGACTTTTTCCGTCCGCCAGCAGGAATTTGTGGCTTTGGTTGGCCCTTCGGGCTGTGGGAAGAGCACGCTGGTGCGCGTGGTGGCGGGGCTTTTGCGCCCGACGCGCGGCCGTGTGCTATTCCCTGCTTTGGGGGGCGGCAAGCCGCGGGTTGGGCTGGTGTTCCAAAAAGCCAATCTGATGCCGTGGCGGACAGTTGAAGCCAACATCTCCCTGCCACTGGAATTGCAAGGCTTGCCCAAAGCCGAAATCCGCCGCCGTGTGGCGGAAATGATTACCTTGATGGGGCTTCAGGGCTTTGAAAAGGCTTTGCCGCGCGACCTTTCGGGCGGGATGGCGCAAAGGGTGGCGCTGGCGCGCTCTTTTGTGTTCAACCCTTCGCTTTTGCTTTTGGATGAGCCTTTTGTGGCTTTGGATGCCCTTACCCGTGAATATCTGTGGGATGAACTGCTGCGCATGTGGCGGCGCGAGCGCCAAACTGTGCTCATGGTGACGCATTCGGTGAGCGAGGCGCTTTTGCTGGCTGACCGCGTTATCGTGCTCACAGCCCGCCCGGCGCGGGTAAAATTACAGTTGACGGTGGACATCCCCCGCCCGCGCCACCCCGATTTGCGCTACACGCCGCGCTTTGGCGAACTGGTGCGCCGTCTGCGCGCGGCGCTTGAAATTCCGAACCTTGCTAAAGCCGCAGAAACGTGAGCCCGCGTCCCTGAGAGAAAACTCTCTGTGCTCCCCGTGTTCTCTGTGAGATGTTTTCTCACACAGAGGGCACAGGGGACACGGAGGACACAGGGCTTTTTTCTCTGTGCTCCCCGTGTTCTCCGTGTGATATTTTCTCACACAGAGGGCACAGGGGGCACGGAGGACACAGTTTTTTTCTCTGTGCTCCCCGTGTTCTCCGTGAGATGTTTTCTCACACGGAGGGCACAGGGGGCACGGAGGACACAGTTTTTTTCTCTGTGCTCCCCGTGTTCTCCGTGAGATGTTTTCTCACACAGAGGGCACAGGGGGCACGGAGGACACAGTTTTTTTCTCTGTGCTCCCCGTGTTCTCCGTGTGATATTTTCTCACACAGAGGGCACAGGGGACACGGAGGACACAGTTTTTTTCTGTGTGTTCCCCGTGTTCTCCGTGAGATGTTTTCTCACACAGAGGGCACAGGGGGACACGGAGGACACAGGGCTTTTTTCTCTGTGCTCCCCGTGTTCTCTGTGAGATGTTTTCTCACACGGAGGGCACAGGGGGACACGGAGGACACAGTTTTTTTTCTCTGTGCTCCCCGTGTTCTCCGTGTGAAAATTAAAGCCCGCTCCCACAACTTCTCGGAATTTCCCATGCAACCTTCGCTTTTCTCCTTCCAACCCACAATTCCGACTTGGTCGGTTACCGAACTCACTGCTTACCTCAAGGGCTTGATTGAAGGCGATGAAACCCTTGAGGCGCTGTGGGTGCGCGGCGAGGTCTCCAATTTCAAAATTGCTGCTTCGGGGCACGCGTATTTCACGCTGAAGGACGGCCGCGCTCAACTTCAATGCGTGATGTGGAAGACGCAGGTGCGGCTCCAACGGCGTGAGTTTTTGCCCCGCGATGGTCAGCAGGTGGAAGCGCGCGGCGCCATCCGCGTTTACGAAGCAGGCGGGCGCTACCAACTTTATGTGG
>JALUBW010000151.1 GCA_027044735.1 Anaerolineales bacterium | reverse complement strand
AGCGAGAAGATGCAAGAGGTGTGGAGCGCCATTCGTGAAGGTGCAATTGCGTATTTGAACAGTCAGACTAAGATAATTATGCCCTTCATTGTGGTGCTCACCATTTTGCTTTTCTTCTCGGTTTACATTGTGCCCGTATCGGAAGAGGCAATGCGGCAATTTGCCGGTATGAGTGAAAGCACCGTGCGGTTTATCATGGGTTTGGGACGCGCCGGTGCTTTTATTTTGGGCTCGCTGTTTTCGTTAGCGGTTGGGCAGATAGGTATGCGCATGGCCGTTGAGGGTAATGTGCGGGTTGCGTCGGCGGCGCGTCGCTCCTTCGGCGATGCGCTTCGCATAGCCTACCGCGCGGGCACTATTACCGGCATGCTTACCGACGGCCTTGGCCTCCTTGGCGGCACCATTATCTTCATCATTTTTGGCATTGCCGCTCCCGATGCCCTGCTCGGCTTTGGGTTTGGTGCAACGCTCATTGCCCTTTTCATGCGCGTGGGCGGTGGCATCTACACCAAAGCCGCCGATGTGGGCGCCGACCTTGTGGGTAAGGTGGAAGCCGGAATTCCCGAAGACGACCCGCGCAACCCTGCTGTTGTGGCCGACCTTGTGGGCGACAATGTGGGCGACTGCGCAGGCATGGCGGCCGATATTTTCCAATCCTACGAAGTTACCATTGTGGCCGCTTTGATTTTGGGCTTGGCCTTGTGGCACATCACCGGCAGCATGGCGTGGTTTATTTATCCGCTGTTGGTGCGCGGCATTGGGGTGCTTTCTTCCATTATCGGCACTTACCTTGTGAAGGGTGGCCCCGATAAGGGCGGCGATGCTATGAAGGCCATTTTCAAGGGCTTCCTTTCCTCGGCGGCAATTTCCACTGTGCTGTTTTTCGCCGTTGGTTGGTATTACCTCGGCGTTATGCAGCATGATTCCCTGATCGGCGGTTGGTGGCGTGCCCCCTTGGCCGTCGCCATTGGCGTGCTGTTGGCTATTGCTAACGACCGCTTGACCGATTACTTCACCGGCGCCGAGGGCAAGCCTGTGCAGGAGATCAAAAAATCGGCCGATACCGGTTCCGCAACTTTGATTTTGCAGGGTTTGGCAGTTGGCTTTGAATCTTCGGTGTGGGCGATTTTGGTGATTGCCCTCACGATTATGGGCTCGGTTTGGATTTTCAAAGGCCTGCCCGGCCTGAACACCGAGCAAATGGTCACTTTTGTGCTCTACGGCGTTTCTATGACCGGTATCGGCATGCTCACGCTTACAGGTAACAACGTGGCTATGGATTCCTTTGGTCCCATTTCTGACAATGCAAACGGCATTGGTGAAATGTCTTGGGCTGGGCTGGAGGATGAGGATACCAAAGCCGCGCAGCAAATTATGGCCGACTTGGATGCAGTGGGCAACACTACCAAGGCAATCACGAAGGGTGTAGCAATCGGCTCGGCAGTGATTGCGGCGGTGGCTTTGTTCGGTTCTTACCTTGTGGATGTGAGCAAAGCGCAAAAGATGGCGGGTATTCCCGCGGCGGAGTGGATTAAGAACCTTGGCATTCGTGTGAATGTTCCTGAGGTGTTTGTGGGTATGCTCATTGGCGGCGCTTTGCCGATGCTGTTCTCGTCGTATGCTATTCAGGCGGTGCGGCGCGCGGCCTCTCTCATGGTGCAAGAGGTGCGTCGCCAGTTCAAACTTGGCGTGCTGGACGGCTCGCGCAAGCCTGATTATCAGCGGCCGGTAGAAATTTCTACCGTAGCGGCGCAAAAAGAACTGATCGCCCTCGCCACAATGGGTGTGGTGGTGCCGATTTTGGTCGGTATGTGGCTTGGCGTTGAGGCATTGGGCGGCTTCCTTGCCGGTCTCATCCTTTCGGGGCAGTTGCTGGCAGTGTTTATGAACAACGCCGGTGGCGCTTGGGACAATGCTAAAAAGACCATTGAGGATGAACCCAAAGACCCCGAGCACAACCTTGGCAAAGGCTCGGAGCGCCACAAAGCCAGCGTGGTGGGCGATACCGTTGGTGACCCGCTCAAGGACACCGCCGGTCCGGCGCTCAACCCGATGATCAAGGTGGTGAACCTGGTTGCCGTCATCGTTGCCCCGATGATTGCCCAATACAAGCACTTTGGCTTCTGGGGATGGGCGGCGTTTGCGGTAATGTTGGTTGCGCTGATCTGGTCTATTTGGTACAGCCGCCGCGCCGAAGACGCCTTGGAAGCAGAAGTGGAATAAGCCGCAAGGCATATTTCGCAATTAGCAAAAGGGCTACTTCTTGCAAGTAGCCCTTTTGTTTTGGGAGGGATGCTGGGTTTGCCTTGCGTTTTCACTGAGCGGCGGCGATGATTTCCTTCAGCGCCGCTATGTGCGCCTCAAGCGCCGCTCGTCCTTTAGGCGTAAGCGATATGAAGGTGCGCGGCTTGCGGTTGACGAAAGTTTTGCGGACAGAAATGTAGCCCGCATCTTCAAGTTTGCGCAAATGCGCACCGAGGTTGCCATCGGTGGTTTTTAGCACGTCTCGCAGTGTGCTGAAATCCACTTCGGCGTCATCGGGCAGGGCTTTTAGGGCGGCCATAATCCGCAGGCGCACCGGTTGGTGTATCAACTCATTGAAGCCGTCCATGGCTCACCTCCATTTCAAGCGGGCGTACAGCCCGCTTGCCGCTAAAGCCAATCCGGCCAGCGCCATTACAAGGTTGAAATAAGGCAGGAAGAAGTGGTAGCCGGCGAGAGCGTAGATAGTGCCCCCTACCCCAAGCCAGCCCAAAAAGCCGCTTTTCAGCCAAATTCCGAGCACAACGTAAGCAAACATCACAAACAGCAGGATGAGCAAATCCAGCCTTTCGGGGGAACTTGGCTTAGCCGCCCACACTATTAGCGAGCCGTAAACTATCCAAGCGAACCAGTAGAGCGCCATTTGAATGCCGGCGTTGCTGCGGACGCGGTAGCGTCCGTAGTAAGCGCCAATGCCGAAAGAAAGCAGAACGCCGATAACGTCAAGCACCGTCCAAGTTCGGCTTGCAGTGCTTTGGGGCAAAAATTGGTTTCCCAAAAAGCCGAGCGTCCAAATAACACCCCAAATCACCAAGAAAATCCACGAACTGCCCACGCCGATTGCCCGGCGCATTTGCTTAGCGGCCTCCTCGGCGGCTTCTAAGGCTTGAGTTGCTTCTGTGGGTGAAACTTTTGCTTCCATTTTTACACCTCCTGTGTGTAAAGTACTCTATTCTGTAGAGAATTATAGAACAAAGAGAGCGGTTTGTCAAGGGGGATT
>JALUBW010000150.1 GCA_027044735.1 Anaerolineales bacterium | reverse complement strand
AAGCGCTCGTTTTCATGTCATGGCGAGCCGCCGTAGGCGGCGAAGCCATCCCCTAAACGGCAGGGGAGACCGCCTCGCGGTGACACAAAGCGGGGGAACTGCGTAACTCCTGTAAATAAGGGCGGCAATTCAATCTGCGCGACGGCACTTTGCCTGCTCGCTTGTATCAGAGTTTTGTTAGAAAATCTTGCCTTGGGGTTGACTTGCGGCGCAAAGGCGGGTAAGATAAAAGCGCAAATTAGCACTCGGTTGCGCTGAGTGCTAAGGCATTGAGCAAAAAAGAGGTCTTACCGACCCAAAAATCCCACAGCAAGGAGTGAGACCATGACCGCGAAGCAAATCGTTTTTGGCGATGAAGCACGTCAGAAACTCCAGCACGGAGTTGATACTCTGGCCCGCGCAGTAGCCACTACGTTGGGCCCCAAGGGGCGCAATGTTGCTCTTGACCGTAAGTTTGGTTCCCCTTCCATCACCCACGATGGCGTTTCGGTAGCAAAAGAAATTGAACTGGAAGACCCCTTTGAGAACATGGGCGCCCAATTGCTGAAAGAAGCGGCGACCAAGACCAACGACATTGCCGGCGACGGCACCACCACTTCCACCGTTTTGGCTCATGCAATCGTCACCGAGGGTATGAAAGCCCTTGCCGCGGGCGCCAATGCTATGCTCCTCAAACGCGGCATTGAGGCTGCTGCCAAAGCAGTTGCCAAGAAAATCAGCGATGAGGCTATTGAGATTTCCACCAAAGAGGAAATGGCGCATGTGGCCTCCATCTCGGCTCAGGATAAGCAAATTGGCGAGTTGATTGCTGAGGTGTTTGACAAAGTTGGCAACGACGGCGTCATCACCGTTGAAGAATCCAAGGGCATGGAGTTTGAGACCGAATACGTTGAAGGTATGCAGTTTGACCGCGGCTACATTTCGCCCTACTTCATCACCGACCCTGAGCACATGGAAGCGGTGGTGGAAAACCCCTACATCCTGTTGCACGACAAGAAGATTTCCGCAGCGCAGGATATTGTGCCCATCCTTGAGAAACTGGTGCAGCGCGGCAAGCGCGACTTGGTCATCATCGCCGAAGACGTGGACGGCGAAGCGCTGGCTACGCTGGTGCTCAACAAACTCCGCGGCATGCTGAACGTGCTCGCGGTGAAGGCTCCGGGCTTCGGTGAACGCCGCAAGGCCATGCTTCAGGATATTGCTATCCTGACCGGCGCTACCGTGATTTCCGAGGAAACTGGCCGCAAACTGGAAAGCGCCACGATTGAAGACCTTGGCCGCGCCGAGAAAGTGGTGGCTACCAAAGAAGAGACCACCATCGTTGGCGGCAAAGGCGACCCGAAGAAGATTGAAGCCCGCATTGAGCAGATCCGCCGCGAGATTGAAATGGCGACCAGCGATTACGACCGCGAGAAACTGCAAGAGCGCTTGGCGAAACTGGCTGGCGGCGTGGCTATCATCCGCGTTGGCGCCGCAACCGAGACCGAGTTGAAGGAAAAGAAGCACCGCGTTGAAGATGCCGTTTCTGCGACCCGCGCGGCTGTGGAAGAGGGCATCGTTCCGGGCGGCGGTGTAGCCCTGCTGAACGCCATCAGCGCCCTTGACGATGTCAAGATGGAGAATGAAGACGAGCAGATGGGCGTCAACATTGTCCGCAAAGCCCTCTCGGTGCCCATGCGCCTGATTGCCGAGAACGCAGGTTTGGACGGCGCGGTTGTGGTTGACAATGTCCGCCGCAAGCAGGAAGAGGAAAAGAACCCGCACATTGGCTACAATGTGCTCAGCAACCGGTATGAGGACATGATCAAGGCGGGCGTGATTGACCCGACCAAGGTGACCCGCGGCGCGCTTGAAAATGCCGCTTCCATTGCCGGTATGATCCTCACCACCGAGGCGCTCATCACCGAAATCCCTGAGGAAAAACCGGCCACCCCGCCGATGCCCGAATACTAAACCGAAGCGTAAGGTGAAGCAAGCAGGGCGGCTCAGATGAGCCGCCCTGAAATTTTTGGATGGGAGAGCGTGAAATTATCTGCTTCCAAATCCTTGCCAAGTGTTGTATGCTTTGCTATAATCAGCGGCGCTGATGGGCGCGTAGCTCAGTTGGTTAGAGCGCATCACTCACATTGATGAGGTCAGGGGTTCAAGTCCCTTCGCGCCCACAAAAACTCCCCGCATAGGCGGGGAGTTTTGCGTTTGGGGGCGTCATTTTGCTGTGGGAGAAGTTTGTTCGCTTTTCGCCTTTTCGGCGTTTAGGCTTCGTTTCACGCGCCGCATGACCAGTTTGATGGGAATGCCTATCACGATGTAGAGCACTACGGCGATCGGCAAGAAGTAAATCACCAGCCATATCAATAGCGTGAGTAGCATTTTGAAAGTTTTGATGAGGAATTCCACCGCTTTTGCCGCTTGCGCCCCAACATTCCATTTGCCCACCGACACTTTTGCCGTGCTCTCTTGCTCTAACTGAATGGTGATTGTGGCGAGAGCGGCAGAATGCTTCAAGTATTCTATCCTGCCTTTGAGTTGCTCAATACTGCCCTGAACTTGGTTGAGTTCGCGGTAAACCGAGAGCACGTCTTTTGTGGTTTTGGCTTGTGCCATGATTTGCTGCAAGCGTTTTTCGGCCGCTTGCAGGTTGCGAAGGCGGGCATTTAGGTCAATGTATTCTTTGCTCACATCTTTGCTTTGTGAAGAATACGAGAGCACTTTCCCCATCTTTCGTAGTTGCTGAATTGTTTCGTCGTATTTCTGCGCTGGCACGCGGATGGTAATGGTGCCGTAAGTGGTTGCGCCGCTCTCTTCGGTTTCAGTGCGCAAATTGGTAGAGGCTACGAAACCGCCCATTTTGGCGGCAAGGGCGCTTATGGAATCGGTTGCGGCCTCAGGGTTTTTGACGCTGAGTTCCAATTGCGCTGTGCGCACGATCATGCGGTTTGGGCTTCCCGTCTGCGGAGCGCTGCCTTCATCTTCGGTGGAGAATGTGGCTGGCTCGCCGGGCAAGCCTTCGGCGCTCTCGGCAGGGCGCGCAGGCGCCAATAGTGCCATTTCGTCCATTGCTTTGGGCGCCGGTGGCAGACTCCCTTCTTCTCCCACTTTACCGGCTTTGCCGCATCCTACCAGCAAAACAGCGGCTAAGATGATGCTCATGTACCAAATAGTTTTTTTCATTTTTCGCTCCTTTGGGGATGGTTTCCGTGTTGGGCTTTAGACGCTTTAGGTGGGTGGATAGTTCCCGTTTTTATGCTGTGCTCTCTCCGCTCGGTGCGT
>JALUBW010000149.1 GCA_027044735.1 Anaerolineales bacterium | reverse complement strand
GTGATATAATCCCCCCGCCGCCGTGGGCGGCATTAGCGCGTATGTGCCCTTTCGCCAAGAGGCACCGCTGCGCGACTCTACCAGCGAGGTAACAGCAATGAACCCCGAACTTCTGAAAGCCGTTCAAGCACCCCCTAACCCAAACGTGCCTGAACTCCAACCCGGCGATATTGTTAGCGTGTTTCTGCGCATCAAAGAAGGCAACCGCGAGCGCGTGCAGGAATTTCGCGGCACGGTGATCCGCATCCGCGGCGGCGGCAACGACGCCACTTTCACCGTGCGGCGCATTGCCAGCCACGGCATCGGCGTTGAACGCACTTTCCTTGTCCGCTCGCCGCGAATTGAAAAAGTGGTAGTGCACCGCCATTCTTACGTCCGCCGCGCCCGCCTCTACTTCCTGCGCGAGCGCCGCGGCAAAAAAGCCCGCCTCAAGCAAAAATTTACCCGCCGTGAAGAAAAATAACCACTTCGTCGGCCTCAACAAGGGTGCAGACGGCTTCAATGCCGCGCTGCACCCTTTTTTCAACCTCCTGCCAATTCCCAACTTCTAATCCAAAAAGCCATGAAACGAACCATTCCAACCATAGGCATAACAGGCACTTCTTGCCGAGGCAAACACAAACTGATGATGGCTGCAGTCGCCAGCCGATACGTGGAAGCCGTCCGTAGGGCGGGCGCGCTTCCCCTCGTCATCCCCCCCGACACCCCCAAAGAACACATCCCAGCGCTGGCCAACTACATTGACGGCTTGGTGCTTTCCGGCGGCGGCGATATTGCACCTTCGTGGTACGGCGGTGAGGATTCGCCAACGGTTCATGATGTCAACAATCAGCGCGACACCCTGGAGATCGCCCTAACACAAGCCGCTATTGAGCAAGGGGTGCCTTTTTTGGGAATTTGTCGCGGCCTCCAAGTTGTGAATGTGGCTTTGGGCGGCGACCTCTACGCCGATATTGAAACCCAGACTTCTGTCACCGAGAAACACAATCGCGATTCCACAAACGAGCGCACTTTGCCTGCCCACAAGGTTGAAATCCTGCCCTCAAGCAGGCTGGCGCAAATTTTGGGAGGCACAGAGTTTGAGGTAAACAGCCTGCACCACCAAAGCATCCGCAAACTTGCCGACCGCCTGAAAGTGGTGGCGCGCTCGCCCGAAGGCATTGTGGAAGGCGTTGAAGTCATCGGCCATCCGTTTGGAATTGCTGTTCAGTGGCACCCTGAATGGATGGAGCAAGACCATCCGGCTATGCAAGCGCTGTTTCGGGCATTGGTAGAGGCGGCCAAACGTAAGGCAGAACGGTGAACGGGGACTCCAGACCGATTGGAGTATTTGACTCAGGCGTAGGGGGATTGTCAATCCTGCGCGCTTTGCGAGCGCAGTTGCCAAACGAACACTTTATCTACATCGCCGACCAAGCGCATGTGCCTTACGGTCCTCGCCCACTGGAGGAAGTGCGCGGCTTTGCCGAAGGCATAACGCGCTATTTGCTCTCGGAAGGCGCTAAGGCTATAGTGATAGCCTGCAATACTGCTTCCGCTGCAGCGCTCCATTACCTGCGCCAAACCTTTCCCGAAATCCCGTTTGTGGGGATGGAGCCAGCGGTCAAACCTGCAGCCGAGCAGACGCAAACTGGCGTGGTGGGCGTGTTGGCAACACCTGCAACTTTTCAGGGAAAACTTTACGCTTCGGTGGTTGAAAGATTTGCGCGCGGCACGCGCTTGCTGGAAAACACCTGTGATGGCTTAGTTCAGTGCATTGAAAAGGGAAACTTAGATGGCAATGAACCACGCCGCATCTTAGAAAATGCCCTCAAGCCAATGCTGGCCGAGGGCATGGATACGGTAGTGTTAGGATGCACCCACTACCCGTTTGTAATTCCGCTAATTCAAGAGATTGTGGGGGAAAACGTGCGGGTGATAGACCCATCCCCGGCAATAGCCAAGCGAACCGAGTATGTGCTCAAAGAGCGCAATGCCCTATCAACCGCCCCAAAAGGCACAGTGAAATTTTTTACCACCGCCGAGCCGGAAAGGGTCCACCGCGTGCTCAGTTACCTTTGGAGAGAAGGCGGGGAAATGCCGGAAGTTGAAAGATTGGTTTGGCACAAGGGCAAATTAGTCACCCCTGCTACGCAACGGTGAGGGGCAAAAGCGCTGCGCTAACCTTTCCTAAACGCTTCAACGTCGTCCGGCTCTCCGAAAGTAAATCGCTTGGTCTTGCGGTTTATACGCTTTATCAAGCCGCTCAGCACGTTGCCTGTGCCCATTTCAACAAAATTTTCAACCCCGCGCGCAAGCATAAACTGCACGCTTTCAGTCCAACGCACACGACCGGTTAACTGAGCGCTCAGGTCTGCGCGAACATCATCAGCAGTTCGCAGCGGGGCAGCGCTGATATTCCCCACAACCGTTACCTGTGGGGGCGCTATCGGCGCTTCGCTCAACGCTTGGTTGAACCGCGCCTGAGCGGGCTTCATCAAGTGCGAATGGGCAGCGACGCTCACCGCCAGCGGTACAACCCGCCTCGCTCCAGCCTCCGTTGCCAACTCAATAGCCCTTTCCACAGCCGCCCTTGCGCCCGAAATTACCACTTGCCCCGGACAATTATCGTTTGCCACCACAACTTTCTCGTCGTTCACGCTTGCTTCGGCACATATTTTCTCCACAGCAGGAATGTCCAACCCCAAAATTGCCGCCATGCCGCCCGGTGATTGCCTGCCCGCCTCGGCCATCACTTCGCCGCGCAATTTTGCTAAACGCACCCCATCGGCAAAGGGAATGCTCGCCGCCGCTATCAGTGCGCTCAATTCCCCTAACGAATGCCCGGCCATAAATGCTGGCTTAAAATCGGGAAATTCCTCTTTGAAAACCCGCAAAGCCGCAATTGAATGCACAACCAACGCGGGTTGGGTGTAGCGGGTTTCGTTCAACATCTCGGCGGGGCCTTCCCATGCTATTTTGCTGAGGGCAAAGCCCAAAATTTCATCGGCTTCTTCAAAAGTTTGCCGGGCAATCGGGTAACGCTCGGCCAAGGCTTTGCCCATTCCAACGGCCTGCGAACCTTGGCCGGGGAACACAAAAGCGGTTTTATTCGGTGCTATCATTTTCCACCTCGCAAAGCAGAATTGCCGCGAACGCGGCTCGGCATTGAAAACACCAAGAGCGGCTAAGGGACGCGGGGAACACTAAAGATGTGTTGAAACAGATGCTCACAAGTGTAGAAGCCTTATCCAGCCCTCACCCCACTTTGGCTCGCTGCGCTCGCCGTTTCTCCCCTCTCCCA
>JALUBW010000148.1 GCA_027044735.1 Anaerolineales bacterium | reverse complement strand
TCGCACTGGATATGGACACCCACAAGTTTGAGCGCCACTACACCGCCACGTTGGTGGGCAAATTGCCGGAGGCCGCCGAAAAATACCACGCGTGGTCGCCCGTCTTCCACGCGGACAAAATCCGCGACCCCATCGCAGTGTTCCAAGGGCTGGAAGACAAAGTGGTGCCGCCGAGCCAATCCGAGAGCATCGTAGAGGCGCTGCGCCGCCACGGCGTGCCGCACATCTACAAAACCTACGCGGGCGAGGGGCACGGCTTCCGCAAGCCCGAAACGCTGGAAGACCTGTACGAGGAAATTCAGCGGTTTTTGATGAAATACGTGCTGTTTAGCGCGTAGCGTGATTAGTGACTAACTGTAGGGGCGCAGCGCGGCTGCGTCCCTACGCCTTTAATGGCTCAAGAGAACGAAACGCTCTTCCCTGAGCGCCCCTTTTGAGCACAGCGCTGAAACACCGCATCCCCAAAAAACGGCCGCAGAGGCATTTTTGTCGCAAATGCCGAGGTTTGCTTATTGCTCTTTTCGCAAAAATGTTGTAAAGTGTAAACAAATCCACAACACGGCGCGGCAACTCGGCCGCACCAAATCGCAGGAGGGCTAAGATGAAACTTTACAAATACTTTTTGGGCATCAGCCTTGTGTTGGCGCTGATTTTCGTTTTCGGCGCGACGCCCGCGCAAGCCGCCCCCAACAACGCCGTTCTCTCATCTGTCTCGGACTATTACGGCTACCCCTACTTCGCCATCAAAACAGTTGTACCGGACAAATCGGTGACCATACTGCCCTACAACTTCCCCGCCAACGACAAATTCGTGGTGAGAATGGGCGCATACGGCACTTACGGCATCAACGGCTATGTGGTGGATACCGTCACCACCGACGCCAGCGGCAACCTCAGCAAAACCACTTTCAACATCCCCGCCACGCTCGCGGGCAGTTTCCGCATCGCCATCAGACTGGAAAGCCCCAATTCCGGCTATTACGCCTACAACTGGTTCTACAACAACACAACCAGCACAAGCAGCCATTCCTCTTACACCGGCTACCCCTACTTCTACATCTCTGCCGTCAAGCGCGACACCTCTGTCACAATTGACCCGCGCCACTTCCCGCCTGACGACAAATTCGTGGTGAGAATGGGCGCATACGGCACTTACGGGGTCAACGGCTATGTGGTGGATACCGTCACCACCGACGCCAGCGGCAACCTCAGCAAAACCACTTTCAACATCCCCGCCACGCTCGCCGGTAGTTTCCGCATTGCCATCAGGCTGGAAAGCCCCACTTCCGGCTACTACGCCTACAACTGGTTCTACAACAACACAACCGGCACAAGCAGCCATCCCTCTTACACCGGCTATCCCTATTTCTTCATCTCGGCCGTCAAGCGCAACACTTCTGTCACAATTGACCCGCGCCACTTCCCGCCCAACGACAAATTCGTGGTGAGAATGGGCGCATACGGCACTTACGGCATCAACGGCTATGTGGTGGATACCGTCACCACCGACGCCAGCGGCAACCTCAGCAAAACCACATTCAACATCCCCGCCACGCTCGCCGGTAGTTTCCGCATCGCCATCAGGCTGGAAAGCCCCACTTCCGGCTACTACGCCTACAACTGGTTCTACAACAACGACGCTCCGTAAACAGCGCAAAATCCCCATGTAGATAAACACCGGCAGGGCTGGTCCTGCCGGTGTTTGTGCATTGCAACGCATCATCGCTCTATGCGGCTTGGGCAACGCGGCCAACGCACAAGAGCGGTTTCAAGGATAAGCGCCTCCAGCGCGCCAGCGGAAGCACCCCGCAAATCCGCCTGAAATCCATCAAACCCACCCACAGGCAGTTGGAAAGTGAGCGTCACCTCGGCGGCGTAGGCTTCATCAAGCACAATGCCGCCATGCTTTTTTATGAGCCTGCGCGCCTGCTCCAGCCACGAATAAGGGACGCCAAGCATGGCGGTATGCACAAGGGTTTTGCAAGCGATAGGCGCGGCATCTACCACAATTTGAGCCGAGCGGGTGTAAGCGCGCACCAAACCGCCCACACCCAGTTTAGTGCCGCCGAAATAGCGCACAACCATCAACGCCGCATCGCCCAAGCCGCAGCCGCGCAGCACAGCAAGTATCGGCCTACCAGCCGAACCGGAGGGCTCGCCGGCATCGGAAGCGTAGGCCGCGGCGCCCCCGCCGTGGCCGATTACGTAAGCGGGTACATGGTGAGTAGCATCGTGGAACTCTCGCCGCACGCGGGCAAAAAAGGCACGCGCCTGCTCAGGGGTGTCCGCTGGCGCAAGGAGGGCAATAAAGCGGGAATTGAGCACCACGTGCTCGCGGCGCACTTCACGAGCAGGAACAGGGTAAACGACGTCCTCAGAACTCATGCCGCGGCGTCACGGTCGGCAAGATAACCCAACAGCCCCCGCAAGGCAAGCGCATAACTCTGCCAGCCAAACCCGCTCACGTTGCCAATGCAAACCGGCGCTATCAACGAGCGGCGGCGAAACTCCTCGCGGGCGTGTATGTTTGAAAGATGAACCTCAACCACGGGCAAGCCCACGGCAGAGACAGCATCGCGCAACGCCACGGAGGTGTGGGTGTACGCGGCAGGGTTGAAAATCACCCCATCAGCCCATGTACGCGCTTCATGCAAGGCGTCCACCAATTCCCCCTCGCAATTGCTTTGAAAAAAGCGGAGCACAGCGCCCAGCGCCGAAGCAATTTCCTCAAGCCGAGCGTTGAGTTCCGAAAGGGTCATAGCGCCGTAAATCTCGGGTTCGCGGACTCCGAGCAGGTTCAAGTTTGGGCCGTGAAGCACAAGCACCTTGTATGTTTTCATGCAGAAAGCCTCAGTCGGGGCGTGCAGGGGCTGAAAGCAAACGAGCAACGATTTTTTGAGCAGCGCGCCCATCGCCATAAAGCGGCAAATCCAAGCCAGAGCGGCCTACACTCTCCAAAATCTTTTTGTAAACTTCTTCATGCGAGAAAGGAGGCGCGAGCACGTTCCAACCTGCCCCCACCAATTCCACCCATTCGGTTTCAGTGCGCAAGGTTACGCAAGGCACTTGGTGGAAAAAGGCCTCTTTCTGCACCCCGCCGGAATCGGTGACGATAAGGGCGGCGTTCTTCTCAAGCATCACCATATCCAAATACCCAACGGGGTCTATCAGGCGCACGCCTTGGGCAAGTTCCCAAAGGTTGTTGGCGGCCAGGGCCTTACGCGTGCGGGGGTGAAGGGGCAACACCACGGGCATAGTCTCGGCCACCTGCGATAAGGCCGTAAAAATTGCCTTGAGCCTTGCGGGGGAATCGGTGTTCTCGGCGCGGTGCACCGTGGCCAAAATGTACTCACGGGGGTTCAGACCGAGCGTTTCCAAAATGGAAGAGCGCTCTTCTGCCATAGAAGCGTAAAAAAGAGCGGCATCGTACATGACATCCCCCACCAGAGCAATGCGCTCATCGGGCACGCCTTCGCGGCGCAGGTTAGCAACGGCCGTCTCGGTAGGAGCAAAGAGCAAATCAGCGGCGTGGTCGGTGAGCACGCGGTTGATCTCCTCGGGCATACGGCGGTTGAACGAGCGCAAACCGGCCTCCACGTGCGCTACCGGCACATGGATTTTCACCGCGGCGAGCGCCCCGGCAAGGGTGCTATCGGTATCGCCGTAAACTAACACCCAATCCGGCTTTTCATCAAACAAAACCGCCTCAATCGCCTCCAGCATCCGGCCGGTGTTTTGGGCGTGCGAGCCGCCGCCTATGCCCAAATTGTAGTCGGGGCGGGGGATGTGCAGTTCATCAAAGAAAACTTGGCTCATGTTGGCGTCGTAGTGCTGGCCGGTGTGTAGCAACACTTCAGAAACGCCGCTGGTGGAACGCAGAGTGCGCGAAACCACCGCCGCCTTGACGAACTGAGGGCGAGCGCCCACTACCGATAGAATTTTCATGATAAAAGCCTCTCGTAGAGTTGCAAAAGTTTTTGGGCTTCCAAATCCCAATTGTACTTCTTTGAAACCAATTCGCGGCCGCGCTGCCCCATTGCCTCGGCTTCATCAGGGTGCTCAAGGAGCCAATCTATCGCCTCGGCTATGGCCTTATGGTCAAGAGGGTCAACAAACAATCCTGCCCCCTCCCCCAACTCACGCCAAAGAGGGAAATCCGAGGCAACAAAGGGGATGCCCGCGGCCATGTATTCAAAGAGTTTATTGGGCAAAGACCTTTTATGCCTTAAAAGGGGATGCAAGAGCACCAAGCCAAGCCGCGATTGCCCCAGCAACTCCCTTACTTCAGAACGATTCAACCAACCCAAAAACCGCGTCCGTTTCCACCCCGGGAAAGCGGAAAGTTCCTCCTTCAACTTTTCAGACTCAAACTTACCGGCCACCATCAACTCCACGGGAAATTTTGTCAGTTCCACAGCCTTCACCATTTCAAAAGCACCGCGAATTGTGCTAATTCCCCCCAAGTAAACCACGCGATTTGGGCGCTCCGCGTAAGGCAGCGCCTCACTCCCACTAATAGCCAATTCTTCCAAACGAGGAAAATTGTGCACAGTCATGGTTTTTGAAGGTGGAAAACGAGAAGCGATATCGGGTGTAGCCGCGGCTAAACCATCAAACACACCTGCAGCCAGCCGCTCCAGCAACGCCATCCCTGCCGCCACAGGCCTGTGAAAACCGCTAGGGATCCAAGCCTTGGAGAGAATTTGTTGGGGATAATCTTCATGTATATCATAAACTACCCGCGCCCGAGTGAAAACCTTCAAAAGCAAACCCAAAGGGATGAGTTCGGGGTCATGGAAATGATAAACATCCGCCTGCGCGGCGACAGCCTTGCGCAAAGCCCGCCACCACAACACAGTGGTGCGATGCAGCCTCCCCTTCTTGCCGCCCCCTATGGGCACAATATCAACGCCGTCAACGCGCTCCGCCTTTTCGGCAGGCGCTAACAAACAAACATCGTAACCGGAATGAGCAAGCGAGCGCGCTTCTTTGTGGAAAACACGCACGTCAAAAGGGTCATGAACCGTCGTTAGAATGCAAACACGGGGCATATACACTCTCCAAAAATCCTCATTTCAACTATCGCGGACCAAACGCGGCAAGCCATCAATCTCCGCTTCTGTTCCATCATCTACCTCTTGAGGATATCGCTTTGCAACAAATCCTTCAGGCGGCCAAAGCCACAATAACAGAATGGCCACAAGCCAACCATGCGTCAAGATCACAGTCAAAAATGCAGAATTTGTCAATGCGAAAATGGGCATACCAGCCAAAAAGTAAACCAGAGCGGGGTCGTGGCCCAACGAAACGCTGTCGTAAAGCCACAACAACAAAAATAACCCAAATGTTACTAAAACGACCCCGTAGTTACCCATATTTGCGAAAGCATCGCCCCAAACATTGACATTGGCATTGCCAGCGGGATTGTGGAAGTAAACCTCGCCTATGAGGAAAGAAGGGGTTTTCGCCACCTCTCCAGGCGGAGGCAACAAACCAAGTGATCTTCCAACAATGGTATGAGCCCAATACCAGTGAGGATGGGAAGAAAAATAATCATAATAAAGTGCACTAAGCAACCCCGGCATGTAAAAGACACGGCGGAGGAGATAGGTCCGCATCACGAACGAATGAAATCCAAGGTCAACGGCCAGAGCGAGCCCAAAGAGCGCAATAGCGCCCACAAACAACAAAACAGCGGGGAAACGCCAACGTTTCCAGCGAAGAACAGCATACAACCCCAACAAATAAAACACCGACATCAGCGTTGACTTTGTAGCATCAAAGGAAAAAATGAGCAGCTCGCCCAAAATACCAAGGCCGAGAAATATCCATTTTCTCTTTTGAATGCCTATAGCCATGAAAAACGGATTGAAGGCGTTGTTCAGCCATCTCATTAAGTAGCCGATAATGCCCGCATGCGAGGAAAGTACAGATCGCGCGGCCAAACGCACAGCGTATATCCTGCTCAACGTGGGTAGACTGCGTAGGCCAAAAATCTTGAGCAGGTACAAATACCCACCACCCCAAATCCCCATAATACCTGTTATAACCCAGTCTCGCGGCACATACACCCTCGGCAACAACACTCTCGGCATCAACGGGAGCAACGACAAAAGCAACATACTTCCCAATAACACCCAAAAGAAAAGAGGAACGGAGACCGAAATAGACAAAACGTGAAACCCTACTACTACCGAAGGGACGTACACCAGAAAATACAACACCCATATAGCCAATACAGAAGGCCGCTCAATATAAAGGGGCATCCACAGCAACGGCAACAGGCTCAACACTAAAGCGAGAGCGTTACGCTCCAACGCCGGGGAATAAGTAAAATGTTGCCACGAAAAGCGCGGCACTATGAACTCAGCGTAGGCCCAAACGAACACCAACAAATAAATTGTCCCCCAAAGGAGCAGCCATAAACGCGAGAGAGGTACACCTATTTTCTTCATTTTGTTTCCCCTAAGGCTCGCAAACGATAGCGCACTTTATGGAAGAAAGCGCGCCAACGGTTCCAAGGAGACCGAGCGTATTCTTGCCAACGGTGCGCTGCCTCTAACAGTCCCTGCCGGTGCCCAAATCGCCCCAAGAAGGTCAACTGAGAAATGTGTAGATTGTGGTAACGCATACTTGCGACCTGTGGCAATGCGGCGTGCAAGTGCCCTAAATCGTACAAAGACCAAAACCCAAAATCCCACAGGCCTATGTTTTTATCAAGCGAATCCAACAAATCATCAAGGCCAGCCGGGGCAACTAACTCTTTAGATACCCGCCAAAGGTCCACCAAACCTATGAGGGTGTACATAAAGCCGTTCAGAACGTGCAAAGGGGGATTAGTGGGATATTCCTCTAAGAAAGGGGAGCCATCGGGCAAAGCAGAGCGAACCCCACCCTGCTCAAGGGGAATGAGCAAAGGTTTGAGCGCTTTCTGGGCTTGGGAAAGGTAAACTGGGTCTTGCGTTAATTTCCAAGCCCGAACCAAAACGCTTATACCCTCCCCCTGAGCCATAGCCGAAATCCAAGGGGGCTTCAAACCATACCGAGAAAAGTTGTAATACCAAACGCCATCCGGGAAGCTCATAAACCATTCCACTGCCGCGAAGAAGCGCTGCCGAGAGTGCTCATCTCCGGTGAGGAGATAACGATTATGGTGAGCAAGTGCATAAGAAGCGATTCGGGTAGGCACATATTGATCGCCTACCGACACAAGGCGACGCATTGGCAAGCCGCGGGAATCTCGGGGAGAGTAGTATAAGTCCTTTTTCAGAGTGAATTCCAAGTCCATTGGGTAAAGCCAAGAGTTCAAGGAAGATTCTAAAAAAGAAAACTTGTCGTTCCCAAGCATAAAGCCCTTGAACGACTCCAGCATCTCACGAGCAGCGAAGATCAAAGGAACGCTCATTCCTACCTCCAAGCAGCACACACACCCTAAACGCAGCGGCCGTGAGCACAATAAACACACAAATCACTCATGCTCCACTCCGAACGCTACGGTCCACGCCAACAAATTCATCCCTCGCCACATTCTAAAAACTGAGGACCTCCTTCCAGCCAACACAGCATTCCATTCGCGACGCATTTTGCCGAAATCCACAAAAGGTAGCAATTTGTTCGCCTCGCCAACCGAAAGCAAATTATCAAAATAAGGCGCTGTTTCGCGCCACCACCTACGCTGAGGCACAACAAATCCTATCTTGTCTCTTCTATCCAAAATAACGTGAGGAACAATCCCTCGCATCGCCTCGCGAAACACCGCTTTGGTAGTGCCTGTAGGAGAAATTATAAATTCCTCAGGCAAAGAAAGGGCAAATTTGGCAATAGAAGGGTTAAGGAAAGGCAAGCGACTTTCCACCGAGTGGGCCATAGAATTTCTATCTTCATATCGCAGCAAGCGAGGCAAAGTGGCTTGGGTCATTGTGCTCAATAGTTTAGCGCGCAACCTGTTTCCCCTGCCCGCTTTGACTTCCTGCGGGCGGCCAATGGTTATACGCTCTTTGAACCACTCGTCCCGCAACCACGAAGACACAGAACCGCGCCCCAAAATCTTCCCTAACAATCTACGGAATCGCTCGTTCCGCGGTAAAAGATAGTCGGCCAGATAAAACAACATTTCCGAATAATTAGGGTATTGCCTTAATCTAAGCAGAAGAGACAAAAACCTTTTCAAATCTCCATTTTCTAGTAACGAAAGCGCCCGCGCGGCCTTGTAGTAAACATAGCCCCCAAACAACTCATCCGCGCCCTGTCCATCCAGCATCACTTTGATGCCATTTTCTTCAGCGGCTCGGAAAACCCGATACTGCGCATATGTGCTCATGCTAACGAAAGGCTCACCTTGAAGTCGTACTAACCGTCCAAAATCGTCTAACAGTTCTTGCGGGGAAACCCTGACCTTGTGGAGCACTATATTTGCCGCTTTACTTACCACCTCCATAAAACGCTCTTCCGAAAACCGCGCATCATCAGCCACAAAACCAAAAGCGTGAATTTCCTTATCAGGCCTCAAACGCCTCATCCCCATCACTATTGCCGAAGAATCCATCCCTCCTGACAGCGCCGAGCCAACAGGAACATCGCTGCGCATGTGAATATCAACACTTTCCAAGAACGTATCCCGAAGCCGCTGCGCAGCCTCTTCAAAGCCAATCTCTAATGGCTGCGGCAAATCCCATTCCCAATACCTCACCAGTTCTACCTGCCGCGGAGCGTCTAAGTTCACCACAGCATAGTGTCCCGCGGGCACCTGTTGCACGTCTGCGAACATGGTCTGCTCGCCATCGTCGCTCGTCCCAAAAACTAAGTAAGCATACACTTTATCAGCAAAAGCCTTTTTGGAAACCCCCGGCAGATCCAGCAAAGGAGGAATTTCAGAAGCAAAAGCAAGTCCATCCCTATATTGAGCAAAATACAACGGCTTGATACCGAAAAAGTCGCGCGCCAAGTAGAGCCTACGCTCTACAACGTCTAACAGCGCAAAAGCAAACATGCCCACAAATTTAGAAAGCGCCTGAGCACCCCACTCTTCCCAAGCGTTTAGCACCACCTCGGTATCTGAATAGCCGCGGAAACGATAGCCTTTTCGCTCTAAAATTTCCCTAAGTTCCAAAAAGTTGTACACTTCGCCGTTGTGGATAAGATAATACCGTCCCGAATTAGAAGCCATAGGCTGCCAACCGGCATTAGTCAGTTCCAAAATAGCAAGCCTGCGGTGCGCAAGGCCAACCTCAAAAGCCTCTCCCAACGGCAAATTTCGGGCGACGCGCACACTGTCCCGGAGCATGGTAAGAAAGCCATTGTCATCGGGGCCGCGATGCCGGAGAGAGCGTGCCATGGTGAGCAAATGCTCACCCCGCGGCAAAGGTCGGTCAAGTACTAAACCAGCAATACCACACATCGGTCACTCATAACCTGCAGCCTGAGACGCCACCCACCGCACCAAAGCCCGCCGCATCAGCAAGTAAAGCACAAAGTACATGATTGTCAAGACTGCGCCATAAAGCAAAAAAGTCCTGCGGAAATCCCATACAAACACCTTTGCTAAAAAGAAAAGCCCGCCCACCAACACCAACCGCGCTCCATCCCACGCGACCTGCCAGTCTTGCTTTTCTAACATGTTCAGCGTCTGCGATAATGGCACCATGACAAACTGGGCTAGGTAAGCAGGGGTGAGGTATTGAACCAAAACACCAGAAGTTCGCCAAGGCTTCCCGAAAATTAGAGCAAAGAGAAACGGAGCGGTAATTCCCAAAAAGGTAAAAGGTATAACCGCAACCAAAAACAAACGGCGAGAAAGGCGGTCAAAAAGCGCAACAGCAGATTTATCGTGCTTGCTAATTGCCTCTCCAAGCGAGCCAACATAAACCTGGGAAATTGAACGCCCCAGCAAACCCATCGGCGAATAAATAGCACGGCGCGCAAACGAGAACCAACCAGCGACCTGCAAACCGAAGAAAGGAGCGCTCAGCAACATCGGTAATTCCATAGACAATTTGTTCATCAAACCAGCAGGCATAGCCAAAAGGGGGAAACGAATATAGCGCTTCATCTCCCGCACTACAGAATTTAGCCTTGGAAAAATGCGGCGTGAGCCCGTCTCATTACCCTTGCCCCTCTCGGCCACAATGCCTACCCCCACTGCGCCCAAACGGCCTATCATCCAACCAAAAATCAGCCCCCATCCCCCCGACGAGAACAGCCCAAACCCAACTTGCGCAAAGCCCGCCACTCCTCCGGCGGCCACTTTGCTACCGGCCAAAGCCCTATAACGCTTATAACGAATTAGCAAAAAAGTAATTACTTGATACAACGCCTGAAACCACACCCCAAACGGCAAAGCCCACAACAAAAGGCGTTGGTGTTCTAATGTTTTTAGGTGGATATTGAACAAAACAAGCGCACGTTCCCCCGCTAACAAAACCAACACGAACAGCAAAAGGCTAAACACGCCTGAAACAAGCGCCCCTCCCCAAGCCAAAGAAAAGGCATCTTCCTCTTCAGAAGGCAAGGGGATTGCTAACTCGTAGCGAAATGTGGCAACGGCGGCAAGCACGCCGGCTACGGAAATGAACTCCCCAAACACCCCAAAGGCAGAAGGGGTATATAGCCTGCTTAGCACAGGAGAAAGCAAAACAAGCAAACCCTGCCCGATTAAAGTTCCCCCCGTGAGCAGGGTTACGTGAAAAACGAAACTCTTTTCTCGGTCTTTTCCGAACAGGCGCGACCAGAGCCAGCGCCGCCAACGCTCAATTTTCATAAAATCTCCAGCCGCCTATCCCGCAAAGCCCGACAGCGCCTCGGGGCGGTTTCAGGTAATGTTGCCAAGCAAATATTTGATGCGCCTCACAACCTCATCTTGGCCGTCAGGGGAAAGGAAAGGGCTCATCGGCAAAGAAAGCACCTCCGCCGCGGTGGCCTCGGCCTGCGGCAGCGAGCCTTCAGGCCAAGCATAAACAGGCAAGCGGTGCACCGGCACGGGGTAATACACCATCGTGCCAATCCCCGCCTCATGCAGGTGGGCGCGCAAAGCATCTCGGCGGCCGCGCTTCACCTGCACGGTGTATTGGTGATAGACATGGTGGGCGTAATCCGCTTCTGTGGGCGTCACCAAGCCGTCCACGTCAGACAGGGCTTCGTTGTAACGCGCTGCCACCGCCCGCCGCCGCGCATTCCATTCGTCAATGTGACGCAGTTTGACGCGCAAAGCCGCCGCTTGCAGGGCATCCAGCCGCGAATTGTAGCCCAACACTTCGTTGTGGTACTTCTTGCG
>JALUBW010000147.1 GCA_027044735.1 Anaerolineales bacterium | reverse complement strand
GCCGACGGCGTGGCCGATTTCAGCAAACTGGAAGGGTTCTAAAGCCCAATGCCCAACGAACCAGCATACACCGCTTGGGCTGCCATCCCCCAATGGGGCAAAATCGGCGTCACGGTTACGCCGAAAGGGCTAACGGCGGTGCACTGGGGCGCAGAGCAAGGGGAAAGCGCCTCCCCATCCACCGAAAGCCCGCTCATCGCCGCCCTGCGCTGTGCGGCGAACCGATGGCTTGCCCAAATCCGCGAATACTTTGAGGGCAGACGGCGCGAATTTTCCGGCGAAATCGCATGGGAAAACCTGCCGCCGTTTCAGCGCGCCGTGCTGCGCTTTGTCGCCCAAATTCCCTACGGGGAAACCATGACCTACGGCGAAGTGGCGGCGGGAATCGGCAAGCCGCGCGCGGCGCGCGCCGTGGGACACGCCTTAGCCACAAACCCAATGCCGATTGTGATTCCCTGCCATCGCGTCATTGCCGGCAACGGGGGCTTGGGCGGCTACAGCGGCGCGGGCGGAATTGCCACCAAGCGCCGCTTGCTCGCGCTGGAAAGCCAAAACAGGCAAAAGCGACCATGACGGAGCAACCATTCCGCTTACGGCTCACCTACTCCAAAACCGAAGCGATGCGCTACACGGGGCATTTGGACGTTCAACGCACGCTGGAGCGCATGTTTCGGCGCGCCGGTCTGCCGCTTTTGCACACACAAGGCTACCACCCGCGCCCCAAAATGCACCTTGCCACCGCCCTTCCGCTGGGGTGCACAAGCGAGCATGAAATCGCCGAATTTTGGCTCAAGCGCCCAATGCCGGTTGAGGAAGTGAAACATGCCCTCCGCGCGGTCGCCCCGCCGGGGATTGAGGTACTGGGGCTTGAAACCGTGCCGCCCGATAGCCCACCGCTCCCCAATTTGGTGCTGGCGAGCGAATACATAATCACATTTTTAGACCCAATCCCCGACCTCGCGCAAAGGGTGGGAAACCTGCTCAAAGCCGAGGAATTGCCGCGCACGCGGCGCGGCAAAACTTATGACTTGCGCCCGCTGATTGAAGCGCTGGAGGTGTTGCCGCCCGACGCCGAAGGGCATCAGCGGGTGAAGGCGCGCCTCAGCGCCCGCCAAGGCGCTACCGGCAGACCGGATGAACTCGCCGATGCCTTGGGCGCGCCCATCAACACCGTGCGGGTGCATCGGGTGAGGCAGATGATGAGGGATTGAGGGATTAAGGGATTAAGGGATTGGGGGATTGAGGGATTGAGGGTGGTCTATTTCAACCGCGGCGAGCGTCTGTTCAAGGGCGGCGGGCAAATCCAAGTGCGCTTCCAGTTCCTCCACCTGCGGAATGCGCACCTTGGTTGAAGGCTTTTGCGCCATCATCGTGCAGCCGTCCTCGTAAGGCTGCTTCGCCAATTCATAAAAGCCGAGCCGCTCGCCGAGGTCTATGATTTCCTGCTTTTGGAACGCCAAAAGCGGGCGGAAAATGGGGAAATCCACCGCCGCGCTGACCGCAAGCATGTTTTCAATCGTTTGCGAAGCCACCTGACCGAGGTTATCGCCGGTGAAAAGCGCCTGCCCGCCGTGCTCACGGGCGAGCGCGGCGGCAACGCGCACCATAAAGCGGCGAAAAGCCACCACGCGGTAAGGACGGTAGCGCCGCGGCAAAGTGGAGATTTGCTCGCGATAAAAGCGCATGGGCACATAAAACACCCGCAAGCCGGGCAGGTACTTTCCAAGCATTGCGGCAAGCCGCCCTACTTTTTGGCTTCGCGCCGGTTCGGCATTGGCAAACACGTGGAAGTGAACCAAGTCAACCCGCGCGCCGCGCCGCCCCATCAAATACGCGGCCACTACCGAGTCAATTCCTCCCGAATACAGCCCAAACCAATGCCCGCTGGTGCCCACCGGCAACCCTTGCGGGCCGGCATGCCGCTCGGCAAACACAAACGCCGCCTCGGGTGCAATTTCCACAAAAACTTCCAAATCGGGGTTGGTGAGGTCAACCCCCATGCCGGTTGCTTCCACAATGGCGGCTCCGACCTCACGCCCGATTTCCTGCGAATTGAGCGGAAAGCGCTTTTCGGCGCGACGGGCACGGACGGCAAATTTAGCGCCCGGGCGTGCATGGCTGCGCGCAAGAGCAACCGCCTCGGCGACGATTGCATCCCAATCCAAAGGGAGGCGGCGCGCCTCAGCCCACCACGCCACGCCAAATACATCGCTAAAATCCTCCTCTTGGGGGCTAAGGGCAACCAAGCGCCCCATCAAGTGCTCCACGCTTTCCACCGCGGGGTGCTGGCGGCGGATGTTGCGCCGCAGTTGGCGGATGAAATCGCGGCGGTTTTGCGCCTTCAAGCCAATATCGCTGCTGTAGTGAATCAAATAAGTGCGCATTGCCAAATCCTAAAGTCCAAAAGCCCTAAAACCGAGGTAAACCAGAGCAGCCACCAATCCACTGATCGGGATTGTTAGCAGCCAAGCGTAAATCATATCGCCGACAATCTGCCAGCGCACCATGTTGACACGGTCGGCAGAGCCCGAGCCCATCAGCGAAGAGGTCATCACGTGGGTAGTGCTGACAGGTCCGCCAAGCAGGGATGCACCGCCAATAACAATTGCACTGCCGATTTGCGAAGAAAAGCCATGCACAGGGCGTATGCGGAAAACGCGTCCGCCGAGCGTGAGTATCAGCCGCCAGCCGCCCACGCCCGCGCCTAAAGCAAGCGCTCCGCCCGCGAGCACCACCACCCAAAACGGCACGGTGAAAGAGTGCAAGTGCCCGCTCACCAGCAGCGCAAGCGTGACTACGCCCATAGTCTTTTGCGAATCGTTAGCGCCGTGGCTCATAGCAAGCCCAATGCCGGTGAAAAGTTCGCCGCGGCGGAAGACCTCTTGAATGCGCGGCGAAGCGTTGTGAAAAGCCCAAAAGTTGAATTTGGTAACGAGGTAGCCCGCCAAAAATCCCAGAAATGGCGAAATGAAAAGTGCGATGAGCACATTTGCTAAACCGTGCACCTTCACCACAAAAACGCCGTCGGCTATGATTGCCGCGCCCAGCAACCCTCCCACAAGGGCATGGGAAGAAGAGGAAGGGATGCCAAACCACCACGTTATCAAATCCCAGATGATAGCGCCTGCCAGCGCCGCCGCCAAAATGGTGGGCGTGATGGCAGAACTGCGGAGCATGTCGGCGCCGATGGTTTTGGCGACCGCCGAGCCGAAAATCAGCGGGCCAACAAACTCACCCAAGGCAATCCAAAGCAAGGCGGCGCGGGGACGCATGGCGCGCGTAGAAATCAACGG
>JALUBW010000146.1:9778-11302 GCA_027044735.1 Anaerolineales bacterium | reverse complement strand
GCGGCCACGAGCAGAAACTTGCCGGTGCTTTGCTCTTGAATTACCGGCGGTTGGGTGGAAATAGGGCTTGGCGTTACGGCGGGCTCGGCTTCAATTGCTTTTGAATCCGTTTGGGGCAAAGCGTCTTCTGCCGAGGGCGAAGAAAGCGGGGCGCTTGGGAGGGAGTCCAGCAGGTCAGCGAGGTCGTTTTTCAACTTTTCGTACTTTGCCCGCACATCGGGCGGCATTTCGTCCACGCTGGAGTATTCTTTTCCATCAACCACTATGCTTCCGTCCGGCTTTTCTTCAATGCTGGTGCTTTGCACGGTTTCCTTTATCTCAACCTTTTTGCCCGAGTCGGTGAGGTTTTTCAGCATGTTTATTGCTTTTTCATACTCCTCGCGCACATCGGGTGGCATTTCTTCAACGCTGGAGTACTTTTTGCCATTGAACTCTATCATTTCGGCCTCCTTCATTCTCCGAACTGAGCAAGCCACTTTAGGCCCGCGTAAGCCCCTACTATGAGCGCAAATGCAGCGAAGAAGCCGAGCAGTATGATGCTGCCTTTGGGCTTGTCGCCTGCCGAGGCCGTCACGGCGGTGGGGTTTGAAGTCGCAGTTGGGTGTGGCGGCGTTTGCGCTTTGGTTGCGGAGGGAGACGGTGTTGGTGTTGTGGTGCGGGTGGGGGTTGGCGTTGGGGTTGGCGTGGGCGTGGCCGTGGGCGTAAAAGTGGGCGTTGCCTGCGGTGGGCGCACGATTATTTTTTCGCCCACATAAAGGGTGCTTTTGAGTGTGAGGTGGTTGTATTTCAACAGGTCTTTCAAAGGCACGCCGTAAACTTTTGAAATGCCGTACAAGGTGTGCCCGTAGCGCACTATGTGAATTATAGCGCCGTCTGGCCGAGGGGTGGAGCGTATGTAGGGGGCTACGGGCAACACAACGGTTGCCGTAGGGTACGGCTTACCGCCGGGGGATGTTGGGTTGCTCGGCTCGCCAATGTAGTAACCGGCGTCCAAGGTGTAGTAGGTTGCGCCGTCGCTTGCTTTGGCGCAGCCCGCGCCGACATCGCGGTAGTTTGGGCCTAACATGGTGTTCAGGTGGGGTTGGTCTTCAGTCCACATTTGGATGACCGCGGCGGGTGAAAGGGTGTAGCCCCATGCTATGTTTTCGGAAACAAAGACGGCGGCGCCGCCGCCATAACCGGCAGCGCGGGCGCGGTCGCGCGGATGCGTGCCCCCCGGCCCGATGTGCGTCATGGTGTGGGTGTCGGCTTGGTAATCGCTATGCGCCTGCGCCACGGCCATCAGAATGGGATTGACGCGGTAAGGCGGCAGCCCGTGTTGTGCTCTCATTTGGTTCACAAGCCGGATTAATTCCATAGCGCAACTGTTGGCTTCAACGGGCTGAGGGGGTTTTAGGGCAAATAAAAGCAACAAAACCGCCAAGACGGTCGCTAAAGCGACCAAAGTTGCCAAAAAGCGTTTCATCACGCTTCTCCTCTAAGCATTTCAGGGGCGGACGCCTGCCCCTGAAAACACTACTTTTT
>JALUBW010000146.1:0-9678 GCA_027044735.1 Anaerolineales bacterium | reverse complement strand
CCTCGTCGGTGCTAAAAATGCAACATTTCGCTTGTTTTGCCTTTGGAGGAGACAGAGCAGGGGGCTGACAGGCCCCTGCCCGCCCCTGAACTCTAAGCACGCAGGGGCAAAGTGTATCCGCCGTCAATCACAATGACCTGCCCCCTAATCATAGAAGCCTCGGGCGAGCAGAGAAAAGCCACCAGCGCGGCCACATCTTCGGGGCTCACCAGGCGCCCGGCCGGCGTCGCCGCGGCTATCCGTGAGATCAACTCATCATCTTTCAGCCGGCTGAAATGCCGGAGCGCGTCGGTGAGCACTACCCCCGGTGCAACCCCGTTCACCACAATGCCGAATTCGGCAAGTTCAACGGCAAGGTAGCGCACCAAGGCTTCAAGGGCGGCTTTGCTTGCGCCTACCACCACATACTCTGGCAACACCCAGCGCGCGCCAAGGCTGGAAACGGCGACAATGGCGCCACCGCGGCCTTTCATCATTTGCGCCGCGCGCTGAGCCCCAAAAAGGAAAGCGCGCGCGTTGATGCCCATTGTCCAATCCCAGCCGCGCGGCTTCTGTTCCATTACCGGTCGGTTGTAGCCCGAAGCGGCGTTGTGGATGAAAAAATCAAGGCGCCCAAATTCGGCTTCGGTTTCGGCAAACAGCCTGTCCATCTCGGTGATGTTGCCAATGTTGGCCTTGACCACAAGCGCGCGCCGCCCCAATTTGCGCACCATTTCGGCCGTTTCTTCCGCTGGTGAGCGGTTGCGGAAGAAGTTTACGACCACATCGGCGCCGCGCTCGGCAAAATGCAGGGCAATTGCTCGGCCAATTCCCCGCCCTGAGCCGGTTATCAGTGCAACTTTGTCAGCAAAGGCGTCCGTAGCGTTCAAGGTCCTTCCTTTTGCCAAGGGAGACGGGTCAGCCTTCCCGTCAGGCCGCCGCCTTCGGCCAGAGGCCCTACAACCACTGCCACCCCATCCAGAGCATAGCGGCGTTGGACTACTGCCAAGGCGTGCGGCGGTTCGCCTAAAACCTGAGCGGCAGAGGTAATGCGCCCAATGTGTCGTTCGCCGAGCCGGACTGCGACGGGCGGCTCTACGGGGTTTTCAAGCGCTACTCCCACAAGAGCGCCTCCGCGCTCCTTGTGGCGGCTTTCGTTGACTAAAATGGCCTTCCCCGCAAAGTTGGGTTTGTCAAAGGTCACCATTTCTTCCAAGCCCACTTCAAAGGGGGAGAACTCGGCAGTCAGTTCTGTGCCGGGGCCCGGTATGCCGCGGCGGATGCGCTCGGCGTCAAATGAAGCATCGTCCAGCCATTGGGCTTGCATCATCACCATCACGGTGACGCCGCGCGGTTGCAAGAGCAACAGGCCGCCGCCCAACACTGGGGGCAAAGCCACGGCTGCTGAGCGGTTTTGGAAGCGTTGCACGTGCCCTGCCCGCGGCGGCATTTCTAAGCCCCCAGGCGGTGGTTCTTTCCCCGGAAGCAAAACGGCCACATCCCATCCGTTGGTTTCGTCGGCAAGGGAGATGTTGTATTTTGGGGACGCTTGCCGCAAATTCGCGAGTGGCTCTTCTTTTGCTGGTGGAAAGGCTTTGTTGTGCAGGTGCTTTAGCGTGGCTTCGGCGTAGCCGTTTTGGGTGATGATGATGAGCGAATCTTGGTCTTCTATCACGGTGAGCAAGTCTAAAATTCTGCCCGCCGCGTTTGTGAGCACGGTGAAAACGGCCTGCTCGGCAGAAACTTGGCTGAGGTCGTTTGTAGTCAGTTCTTGCAGGAATTTGTAGCGGTCGGCTCCGGTGAGGCGGATGACTCCAACGGCTCCGTAGCGATAGTAGAACCAAGGCATTTTTGGCCTCCGGGAGGTGGGAGGGGTAGGTTATGGTTCGGAAATAGTTTGCAAAAATTTGTCAAGCGCCGCGCGCGCCCTCTGTGCGTAGGCCGAGTAGCGTTTGCGCTTGTTGCGGATGCGGCGCGGCAGCGGCGGCAGTATGCCATAGTTGGCCTTCATGGGTTGGAAATCGGCTTCGGAGGCATGGGTGATGTAGTGGCATAGAGCGCCAAGCATGGTTTCGCGCGGCAAAACGAGCGGCTGCTTGCCCTGCAAAAAACGGGCGGCGTTCCAGCCGGCGAGCAGACCGGTCGCGATATTGCCCACGTACCCTTCTACGCCGGTTATCTGACCGGCGAAGAAGAGGTCGGGGCGGGTGCGGAATTGGAGTGTTGGGAGGAGAAGTGCGGGGGAAAAGATGAAGGTGTTGCGGTGCATTTGCCCAAAGCGGGCGAATTCGGCGTTTTCAAGGCCGGGGATGAGCCTAAAAACCCGTTTTTGCTCGCCGAATTTGAGGTTGGTTTGGAAGCCAACCATGTTGTACAGAGTGCCTGCGAGGTTGTCTTGCCGCAATTGTACTACAGCGTAAGGGCGTTTGCCGGTGCGGGGGTCGGTAAGGCCAACCGGTCGGAGGGGGCCGAAGGCCAAAGCATCGCGGCCGCGGCGCGCCAGCACCTCTATGGGAAGGCAACCTTCAAAGAATTTGCCTTTGCCCGCGCGCACGCCGTGCCCCCCTTCCAAAACTGGTTTTTCAAAGTCGTGGAGTTCAATCCGCTCGGCATTCACCAGCGCGTCCACAAAGCGCTCATATTCTTCACGGTTCATTGGGCAGTTGATGTAGTCGCCTTCTTCGCCGCCGCGGCCGTAGCGCGAGGAGCGAAAGCACACATCCATGTTGATGGAATCCGCCACCACGATGGGGGCAATTGCATCGTAAAAGTAAAGGTGTTCAAAGCCGGTGAGTTTTTCAAGGGCGCGCGACAACCGCGGCGAAGTGAGAGGCCCGGTGGCGATTATTGCCGGTTTTTCGGGGATTGCGGTGACTTCCTCACGGCGGATTTCAATGTTGGGGTGGCTTTGTAAGGCGTTGGTGACGCGTTCCGCAAATTGTTCCCTATCCACTGCCAGCGCGCCGCCCGCGGGCACCGCTACCTCCTCGGCAGTGCGCAGGAGCAGCGAGCCCATGCGCCGTAGTTCGTTTTTTAGCACGCCTGCGGCTCTATCAGGTAGGTTTGAACCAAGCGAGTTTGAGCACACCAATTCAGCGAGGCGGTCGGTTGTGTGCGCTCCTGTGGAAACGCGCGGTCTCATTTCATACAGCACAACTTTTACGCCGCGCTCGGCTGCTTGCCACGCGGCTTCGCTTCCAGCAAGCCCTCCTCCAACCACTACCAACTCGGGTTTGCTCATGCTTTTCTCTCCTGCAGAAGGTGGGGCAATTGTAACACCTCGCGCTGAAGGTGGCGTAAGGCGATTTTCTGGAAGGGCTAAAGATGCGTGCCAAAATCGGCAACCCAAACCGAAAATGGTATACTTGCCCACCGAACACCCTGTTAGGCCGACAAAATGGCCTTCAAGCGGAATTTTGCACCTAACCCAACAGAGGAGAAAGCCCATGCGCCGTCTTTGGGTAATTATCGCGAGCGTTGCTCTCGTGGCTGTGCTGGCAGCCTGCGGAAGCAAATCTGCACCCACAGCCGCCCCCACGGCTGCCCCTAAGCCAACGGCAACGCCGAAAATTGTGCTGATAACCCCCACGCCGGCACCTACTAAGCCGCCGCGCGTGCTCACCATTTGCCTTGGGCGCGAGCCGCGTTCCCTTTACCCCCTCGCTGGAGAAACTCGCCCCATGCGTGCCGTGCTTTCTGCGGTTTACGATGGGCCGATTGAGTTTCGCACTTTTGGCTTTCAGCCCGTGATTTTGGAAAAATTGCCCAATGTGGCCGATGGCGATGCCAAAATTGCTGAGGTTGAAGTGAACCCCGGGCAGAAAATTGTGGACGCGCGCGGCAACATCGCTGTGTTGCAGGAAGGGGTTTCGTTCTTGCCCGCTGGCTGCCATACAACCCGTTGCGCCCTCAAATACACCGCCGATATGGGCACAGTCACCATGGAGCAGTTGCAGGTCACATTCCACCTGCTCCCCGGCCTGAAATGGGCGGACGGCAAGCCGCTGACTGCTTCCGATTCGGTGTTCACCTATCGCCTTGTTTCCTCGCCCGACACGCCCGCCCACGGGCGTTACATCAACCGCTTGCGCCACACCGCTTCTTACACTGCCACAAACGACACCACTGTGGTTTGGAAAGGTCTCCCCGGTTACCGTGACCCAACCTATTACCTCAACTTTTGGATGCCGCTGCCCGAGCACTTGTGGGGCAAGTACGAGCCTAAGGAGTTGGTGAGCGCGCCGGAATCTTCTCGCAAGCCGGTGGGCTGGGGACCTTATGTGATAGAGAACTGGCAAAAAGGGAAGGAAATCCGCCTGCGCCGCAACCCGTACTACTTCCGCACCCCCGAAGGGTTGCCGAAGTTTGATTACCTTGTCTTCCGCTTTGTGCAAAGCCCTCAGCAGGCACTTTCCGACCTGCAAAGCGGTAAGTGTGATGTGCTTGATGAGAGTGTTGATTTGCTCTCGGTTTCCAAGCAAGCCGATGCGTTAGCCAAAAAGGGCAAAATAAATTTGCTGTACGCTCAAAGCACGGATTTTGAACGGTTAGACCTTGGCATTAGGCCAGTGAGTTATGATGATGGCTGGCAGCAGACCGATCGCCCCAGTTTCTTTGATGATGTTCGGGTAAGGCAGGCTTTGGCTTACTGCTTGGATCGCGAAAAAGCGGTGAAAGAAGTTTGGGAAGGCCATGCGGAGGTTATGGATTCGTATGTGCCGAGCGAAAGCCCGCTTTTCAACTCTGAAGTGCAAAAGTATTCCTACGATCCCGATAAAGGTGCGGCCCTTCTCAAGACCGCTGGCTGGGTGGACGACGACGGCGACCCGACGACGCCGCGCGTTTACCGCGGCGAACCGGCAAACATCCCTTGGGGCGCTAAACTTGTGCTAAACTATTGGGCTCCCGATACACCGCGGGAAGCAAAGGCGGCGCAGATCTTCCAGCAATCGGCCGCGGCCTGCGGCATTCAATTGAAGGTAAAACTTTGGAAGCCGACCGAACTTTACGCCCCTGCTCCGAAAGGACCGGTCTACGGGCGTAAATTTGACGTGGCCGTGATACCCATGCGCATGACAGTGAACCCGCCCTGCCACCTGTGGATGAGGGATGCCATCCCCGGCGACAGTACTCTTACCGTCAAAGACGTGCCTTGGCTGCTCAAAATTTTCGGCAAAACTGCGGAGGATGAAAAAGCCTTCCCGATGGGATGGGCTGGTTGGAACGATACGGCTTACGTCAACACCGATTTGGACGGCTATTGCCGCGCCGCAAATAACAGCCTGCCGGACGATAAAATTTACAAAACTGCCCACCTCAAGGCGCAGGCAATTATCGCCAAGGGCGTTCCTTCAATCATGCTTTACCGCCGTCCTCGCGTGGCGGCGACCCGCTCCGATTTTTGCGGGTTTGTGTTAGACCCCAGCACATCTTCTGACCTTTGGAACATTGAGAATTACGACTACGGCAAACAGTGTTCTGCCCCCAACAAATGACGAGGTGATCATGGAAAACAAACAAAAAGCAGATTGGCTGTTTACGAATGCCATCGTGCTTACGATGGACGAAGCGATGCACATTTACGAACCCGGTGCTGTCGCCGTGAGCGGCAATACCATCGTTGGTGTGGGTGCTCAGAGCGAACTTGAAAAGCGCTTTTCGGCTGAGCATGAATTTGACTGCGGTGGCAAGGTGCTCATGCCCGGTTTGGTCAATGCCCACACGCATGTGCCGATGACCCTGCTGCGCGGCCTTGCCGATGACCTGCGGCTTGATGTGTGGCTGTTGGGCTACATCATGCCGGTGGAGCGCGAATTCGTCTCGCCCGAATTTGTGCGGCTCGGCACTTCGCTTGCGGCGGCGGAGCTGATCCGCTCGGGCGTCACCGCGTTTGCCGATATGTACTACTTTGAGGAGGAGGTGGCGCGCGCCACCGCGGAAGCCGGTTTGCGCGCCCTCGCCGCCGAAACCATCCTCAAATTCCCCTCGCCCGATGCCTCATCCTATGAGGAAGCGCTTGAATACACCCGTGACTTCGTCCGCCGCTGGAAAGGGCACCCGCTAATCGTGCCCGGCGTTGCCCCGCACGCCCCCTACACCATCACCGAAGAAATCACCCGTGCCTCGGTGGAGATCGCCACCGAGTTTGACGTGCCCATTCACATTCACCTTGCCGAGACCGCTCAAGAGGTGGAATCCATCCGCGAAGAGGCAGGCATTCCGGTTATCCCTTACATGAAAGAGCAAGGGCTGTTTGAGGCGAAAGTGCTTGCCGCCCACTGCGTCCACATTGACACTGGCGAAATGCGCACTCTGCGGAAGCACCATGCGGGCGTGGCGCACAACCCATCCTCTAACCTCAAACTGGCGGATGGCATTGCGCCGGTCGCAAAAATGCTGGAAGAGGGCTTGATGGTTGGCATCGGCACAGATGGCCCCTCTTCAAACAACGATTTGGATATGTTTGAGGAAGTGCGGCTCACCGCGCTGCTTGCAAAGGGCTACACCGGCGACCCGACGGTTGTGCCCGCGAAGCAGGCTTTAGCAATGGCAACGCGCATCGGCGCACACGCCCTCCACATGGGCGAAATCACCGGTTCGCTGGAAGAAGGTAAGCGCGCCGACCTCATTTTGGTTGATATTTCGCCTGTTCACAATTCCCCCCGCTTCCGTCGCGACCCCGACGGCATCTACGCGCAACTGGTCTACGCCGCCAAATCCACCGACGTTACCGATGTGATGGTTGACGGGCGCTGGCTCATGCGCGACCGCAAACTCCTTACGGTGGATGAAGAAGCCCTCCTCGCCGAAGCGGATAGTTACGCCCACCGCGTGGACACCTTCCTCATCAAGCGCGAGCAATCGGTGCTTTCCAAGTTGGTGGCGATAGAAAGCGCTGCCGAGGCTGAAAGTTTTGAAGTGCAGGTCAAAGTGCCGCTTGAAGACCCCGACGCCGCGGTGCAGGCAGTTGAAAATTGCAAAGACATTGAAATCATCTACCGCCGCCACTATCGTGAATACGACACTTACATGGCATTTGCCGACCCCTCGCAGGGCTATTTGCGTTACCGCGAAGACGAGTTCATAGAGCCGGATGGGAGTGTGTCGCGCGTGCGCTACCGCCTCACGCTTATAGGACCTGCACATGAAGACTCACTTCCCGGCGCGGTGTTGCTTTCGCGTAGCCGTTACCTCGCCCCCGCAACCCACAGCCTGCGGTTTTACCGCGAATACTTCCAGCCGGTCAAAGAATTTACGCTTGAGAAAGACCGCCTGCGCTGGAAGATAAAGTTTGAGGATACTGAGTTCTTCATCAACATTGACCGCTTCACCAAGCCGCCGCTCGGTGCGTTCTTGGAAGTCAAAAGCCGTACGTGGAGCCGCCGCGACGCCGAGCACAAAGCCGCTCTGGTCAGTCGCCTGCTTGAAAAACTCGGCATCGGCACCGAAAAGGCAATTGAAAAGGATTACATTGCTTTGGTGCAGTAGAAGCAAAGCAATTGCCGATAAACATGAGGAGAAAGTGAAGAAAACAAAAAAACAAGGGCGAGCCCAACGGCTCGCCCTTGTTGCTTTGGCTTAGTAAACCGGCACGTTCCAGTCACGGTACTTGGGCATTTTGCCGCGCACCACTTTGTTGAAAATTTCGCGCAGTTTGGTGGTGATTGGCCCCATTTCGCCTGTGCCGACAGGGCGGTGGTCAACTTTGGTAACTGCGGTAATTTGCGCTGCTGTGCCCGTCAGGAACAATTCATCGCAAATGTAAAGTTCGGTGCGGTCAATGTGGCGCTCCACAACTTCAATGCCAAGTTCATCGCGCGCCAATTGCATCACTGTGCGGCGGGTTATTCCCTCCAAAATGTTGTCGGTAACCGGCGGGGTGATCAAAACGCCGTCGCGCACCATGAAAACATTTTCCGCACTTCCTTCTGAAACGTGGCCGTCTTCGGTCAGCACCAGCGCCTCATCAAAGCCGGCGCGCATGGCGTCGGTTTTGATGAATGCTGAGTTGACATACGCGCCGCCAATTTTGCCGCGCGCCGGAATCATGTTGTCATCAATACGCCGCCAACTGGAAACCGTGCAGTGCGCGTTTGTGTCGTTGCTCACGTAAGTGCCAAAGGGAACGCAGAAAATTGTGATGTCGTCCTCTAAATTGTGCAGGCGCACGCCGATGACCTCGGAGGCCTTGAAGGCCAGCGGACGGATGTAGACGTCTTCTTTGTACCCCTCGGTGCGGAGCAATTCCTTGGTAACCTCGGTTAGGCTTTCGGGGGTGTGACCCAGATCCATCAACATCATCTTGGCAGAGTTCAGCAAACGGCGGAAGTGGTCGTAGGGGCGGAAGAGGAACATTTGCTGTTCTTCTTCATTCCAGTAGCCCCGCATTCCGCCGAAAATTGAAGTGCCGTAGTTCAGCGCGTGTGTGGCAACGCCAACGCGGGCCTCGCTGTATGGCACAATTTTGCCGCGAAAGTAAGCATGTTTTGGTAATGCCATGATGTACCTCCTAACACGCAGATGAGGGTGAAGCACCGAATAGTTTTTATTGCCCCACGGTGGGCAAGGGTTATTATAACCCCAAACGAAAAAGCGCCGCCTAAGGCGACGCTTGGGGAGAACTCGCTGATGTGCAAATTTGCATGACAGACGTTTCAACTTTCAATGCCTGCTTCCTGCAGGGCGCGCCAGCAGATCGTCCACGCGGAGTTCAGCAGCCCATTTCTGCAGGTAATCCAGGTTCAGTTCATCGGCGCGCACTTTCAACACACCGAGCACGTCGCGCCACTGGCGTTCGGAAACCTCGCCGCCTTGCCGATACCATTCCAGTTTGGAGAGGATGATGTCTTCGGGGCTAATGACATACACACTTGCCTCCGGCTCGGTGGCAATGACCGATTTCCTGCGTCGCGCCAACTGCACGGTATCATAGGGGCGCATCTTGCGCACAAAAACATCCACTTTGAAGGCAGTCTCGTAATGGATGAGGTTGAAACTGCTTTGCCGCACAACGGCGTCCTTGATCATTGCTTTGCATAAAACTCCGGCGAGAGCGCCGAAACCAGCGCAGGCACGTGCTCAAGTTTTATGTCAGCCACAATATCCACATCTAAAGTGGAACGCATGACGCCGTGTAACGAACTCGCTACCGAGCCCCCCACAGCATAGGGGATTCCCAGTTGTTCAAATGTTTGCGTCACGCACAAAGTTACGCGCGCAATTTCACCCAGCATCGCCGTACACCTTCTGCGCCAATTCCACCCCTAGCGCCCTCTCTGCCTACAAGCGCCGGATTTGTGCGGGCGTAGCATCGGGGTGACGCCGCCTGATTTCGCTGAGCGCCAGTGCTTTTACCGTGGCGTTGAGGCTTTCCACCACGGCCATCTTTTTCCACGGCGGCATCTGCCGAATCAACTCAATTTGCAAGGCTTCCGCCTCGGGGGTGGTATCGGAATAGAGGGTATTCATACCAACGCTCGTATGGACAAAAGAAAACACTTCGCCAGGCAATAGCCGGCTGCGGTAAGGTATAATTGAACAAAGCACCGGCACGTCTCACGGAGGACGCTATGCCACGACTGAAAGAAATCAAGCCATTGGAAGGCTATCGGCTCTGGCTGCGCTATGACGACGGCGTGGAAGGCGTGGTTGACCTCTCGCCGCTGGTAGGACAGGGTGTGTTCGCGCTTTGGGAAGAAC
>JALUBW010000145.1 GCA_027044735.1 Anaerolineales bacterium | reverse complement strand
GGATGGCCTTCCATTTCGCAAATCAGCATTTTTAGTTTGTGGAGGCAGAGGTGCCAACTATCAATCAATTAGTCCGCAAAGGTCGCAAGCCGAAGAAGACCAAGAGCAAGGCTCCGGCGTTGCAGTACATCTACAATTCAATGAAGCAGCGCCGCATTCGCGTGCCCAAGGGCGCGCCGCAAAAGCGCGGTGTGTGCACGGTGGTGCGTACTATGACGCCCAAAAAGCCGAACTCGGCTCTGCGCAAAATTGCCCGTGTGCGCCTTACCAACGGCATTGAGGTAACTGCCTACATTCCGGGTGAAGGGCACAACTTGCAGGAGCACTCGGTGGTGCTGGTGCGCGGTGGCCGTGTGAAGGACTTGCCGGGCGTGCGCTACCACATCATCCGCGGCACCCTTGACGCCGCCGGTGTGGAAAACCGCCGTCGCGCGCGCTCCAAATACGGCGCCCGCAAACCCAAGAAATAATTTTCCCCGAACAGCCGACCTCCGGTCGGCGTTCACTTCGTTTAATACCGTTGGAGTTGGAGTGAGTTATGCCCCGAAGATACAGGCCTGAGCGGCGGGTAATTCCGCCCGACCCGAAATACGGCAGTGTGAAGGTGCAATCCTTCATCAACCGCGTGATGCGCGGCGGCAAGAAGAGCGTGGCCGCGCGGCAGGTTTACATGGCGTTTGACATCATCGCCGAGAAAACCGGCAAAGCGCCGCTTGAGGTGTTTGAGCAGGCGATCAAAAACGCCTCGCCGATAATGGAAGTGCGGCCGCGGCGCGTCGGCGGCGCTACTTACCAAGTGCCGATGGAAGTGCCGCCTCACCGCCAGTTTGCACTCGCGTGCCGCTGGATTATCGGCGCAGCGCGCGCCCGCTCCGGCAAATCGTTTGCCGAGAAACTTGCCGCCGAGTTGATGGACGCCGCCAACAATCAGGGCAGCGCCGTCCGCAAGCGCGAAGAAACCCACCGCATGGCAGAGGCCAACCGCGCCTTCTCGCACTTCCGCGTTTAAATACCGATTGCGCCGGTTTTCACCAAGTCCTCGGCAAGAATCGGCGAATTGGCAACAGGTGATTTATGCCTCGCAAGTATCCGCTTGAAAAATACCGCAATATCGGCATCATAGCCCACATTGACGCCGGCAAAACGACCACGACCGAGCGCATCCTGTTCTATACCGGCAAGACCTACCGCCTTGGCTCGGTGGATGAGGGTAACACTGTTACCGACTGGATGGAGCAGGAGCGCGAGCGCGGCATTACCATTGTGTCCGCGGCGGTGAGCGCCGAGTGGAAGGGCTACCAAATCAACATCATTGACACGCCCGGCCACATTGACTTCACCGCCGAGGTGCAGCGCTCGTTGCGCGTTTTGGACGGCGGCATTGTGGTTTTTGACGCGGTGCAGGGTGTGGAGCCGCAAAGCGAAACGGTTTGGCGTCAGGCCGACCGGTACAACGTCCCGCGCATTTGCTTTGTGAACAAAATGGACCGCGTGGGCGCTTCGTATGAGCGCTCCATTGAAAGCATCCGCGAGCGGTTGGGGGCGAACCCCGTCGCTATGCAGGTGCCGATTGGCGTAGAGGCGGATTTCCGCGGCGTGGTTGACCTGCTCACCGAAAAGGCGATTGTGTGGGTTGACGACCTCGGCAAGCGCCCTGAAATCACCGAAGTCCCGCCCGAATTGGCGGATGAGGTGGCGGAGGCGCGCGAGCGCATGATTGAGCAAATTGCCGAAACCGACGATGCCCTCACCGAAAAATACCTTGAGGGCGAAGAAATCACGGTTGAGGAACTGAAGGCGGCGCTGCGGCGCGCGACTATCAGCGGCGAAATTACGCCCGTTTACTGCGGCAGTGCGCTCAAAAACAAGGGCGTGCAACCGCTTTTGGACGCGGTGGTGGATTTTCTGCCTTCGCCGCTGGATATTGCCGAAGTGCGCGGTGTTGACCCCCGCACCGGCGAGGAAATCACCCGCCCGCCGAGCGACGACGCGCCGCTCAGCGCGCTCGTTTTCAAAATTGTTACCGACCCCTATGTGGGGCGCTTGGCTTACTTCCGCGTGTACTCCGGCAAAATTTCGCAGGGCGCGCAGGTGTACAACGCCACCCGCGGCAAGCGCGAGCGCATCGGACGCCTGCTGAGGATGTATGCCGACCGCCGCGAGGATGTAACCGAGGTTTACGCAGGCGACATCGGCGCGGTTCTGGGGCTGAAAAACACTTTCACCGGCGATACCCTGTGCGATATGGCTAACCCAATCGTGCTGGAAAGCATTTCCTTCCCTGAGCCGGTGATTTCAATTGCGATTGAGCCGAAGAGCGCCGCCGACCAAGATAAACTTTCCACCGCGCTCAACAAACTCGCCGAGGAAGACCCGACTTTCCGCGTCCGCACCGATGAGCAAACGGGGCAGACTATCATTTCGGGGATGGGCGAGTTGCACCTTGAAATTTTGATTGACCGCATGAAGCGGGAATTTGGCGTGAAGGCGAACGTGGGCAAGCCCCGCGTCGCTTACCGCGAATCCATCACCCGCCCCGTGCCGCGCGCCGAATACCGCTTTGTCAAGCAGACCGGCGGGCGCGGCCAATATGGTCACGTTGTCCTCGCGTTGGAGCCCGGCGAGCCCGGTTCGGGTATTGCCTTTGAGGATGAAATCGTGGGCGGCGTGATTCCCAAAGAGTTCATCCCCGCGGTGGAAAAAGGCGTGCGCGAAGCCGCCGAAGCCGGTGTGATCGCCGGCTACCCCGTGACCGACGTCAAAGTGCGCCTTTACGATGGCTCTTACCACGAAGTTGACTCCAGCGAAATGGCGTTCAAGGTTGCCGGTTCTATGGCCTTCCGCGAAGGTGTGAAGCGCGGCAAGCCTGTGCTGCTGGAGCCGATAATGAAGGTGGAAGTCATTGTGCCCGAGGAATACATCGGCGATGTGATAGGCCAACTTTCGGCGCGGCGCGGCGAAATTCAGGGGATGGAACAGCGGCCCGGCAACACCCGTGCGGTGCGCGCCATGGTGCCGCTGGCTGAAATGTTCGGTTACGCCACTCAATTGCGTTCTGCCACACAGGGGCGCGGCGCTTTTACGATGGAATTTGACCATTACGCCCAAGTGCCCGAAAACGTGGCGAAGGCTATCATGGGTGGCGAAAAAGTTTAGTAAAACCGCAATTATCATTCACAAACGAAAGTAAGGAGAGAGAAAATGGCTAAGCAGAAATACGAACGCACGAAGCCGCACCTGAATGTGGGCACGATGGGGCACATTGACCACGGCAAAACTACGCTGACCGCGGCTATCACCAAATACTGCGCCCTT
>JALUBW010000144.1 GCA_027044735.1 Anaerolineales bacterium | reverse complement strand
TCGGGCGGCTCTTCGGCATCAAAAACGCCCTTGCCGGTCAAATCCTCCAACAAATCAGGCATAGGCTCTTCCGCCTCGCCTGCCAAGTCGGGCGCTCCCTCAGCAGCGGCAATACCGGCCTCGCCGAGCAAGCGCGCCAAATCCTCGTCCTCTTCAACTTCCTCAACTTCCTCGGCGCCGCCCAGCAACTCTTCGGGCGCAATTTCTTTCAACCAATCGGGAATTTCGGCTTGGGCTATGCTTTCATCTTCCTCCAGACCTCCCGCAAACTGCTCCGGCTCCTCCCCGGCCTCACCTTCGCGCAATTCCCATCCCTGCTCTTTCATCCAATCGGGGATCAAATCCTCCATGCCGCTGCCTTGCTCAACACCGGTCTCGGTTTCCATTGCCGCTGCGCCTGCCGCCGTTTGGGAAAAGGCCTCTTCCATCTCGGGAGACCATTCCATCCGCTCAAGCATCACCGCCTCATCGGGCACCTGGTCAGTAGTGAAATCATCAGGACCGGCAAAGGCAAAATACGGATCAAGTGCGATAAGGCGCTTGCGATACTGAGCCGCCTCCTCGGAGCGGTCATTCGCATAGAGCATCTTAAGCATCAACAAATTAGCCTGATAACAATACGGCAGTTTGTCAAGCAGGTTGTTGCAAACCTGAGCCGTGGCAATCCAATCATGCTGGCGGAAATGAGCCTGAGCGAGCAAAACCATCAAATCGGCGCGATTCGGCTCATCGGCTAAAGCCGAGCGCAGTTCGGAAATTGCAGGCTCGGTAAGGCCGTTGCGCAAGTAAATGCGGGCAAGTGCGCCGCGCGAAAGCCGGAGGCGCGGCGGAACAGTCCCATCCACTTGCGCATACAACCTGCGCAACTCATCCTGCACCGAAGGATTGTAAGGCTGCACCTCAAAAGCCCGTTCCATGTGCCAAACGGCATCCTTCAAATCACCACGGTGCTCCGCTGCAATGCTCATGCCTATGTGAGAAATGAAATCGTCCGGAACCGCAGCAAGCACGCGGCTAAACACGTCCTCTGCCTCAGCCTCGCGGCCAGCCTCAAGGTATGCCTGTCCTAATTGGCGATAGGTATCCACGTGCTTTGGAAAATGCCGAAGAATGTGGCGGCAGTGGGCAATCGCCTCCGTGTATTCTTCGTCCCTTATCAGACGGTCTATGAACCTGTTGTACTCCCTCAAAGTTATTTGTTCCATGATTTCACTTCCTTCTGCGTAGGTAACCGAAGGCCCATCCTTTCCTTTATAGTATGCCCTATATTTAGCAGAAAGGCAAGGTTATTGTCCAATTTAACAGGAGTTACGCAGTTCCCCTGCTTTGTGTCGCCGCGAGGCGGTCGCAGGCCGCCGAAGCGGTCTCCCACACTGTCTTGGGGATGGCTTCGCCGCCTACGGCGGCTCGCCATGACACGAAAACGAGCGCTTCTACGAGCAACTGTGTAAGTCCTGCAATTTAATGCATTTTCAAACAAGATTTCAGTTGTTGCGAAAGGTGCGATCTATCGCGCTTGTGGCAAGATCTCACCCATCCCCCGCTGAGCCTCGCTTGCGCTCGGCTCATCTGCCCCCTTCCCTCCCTTAGTAAGGGAGGGAAGGGGGCGGCTCCGGCAGGCTGAGCGAAGGCGAGGCCTCGCCGGAGCGGGGGTAGGGAGAGATCAAAAATTTGGGCGCTAAGTTGCAAAAGGCCTAAACCAACTATCAGGGTTGATTATGCATTAAGCGCATACCGCTCCAAAGCGCCCTCACGGCAGTTTGAACCACGCAATCACAGGGTCGTGGTCAGATTTGCGGCGCGGCGACGTATCATCCGGCTCCGGCGGCGGAAAGTCACAGTCGGCGTGGAATACCATCACCTTTTCCAGCAAATTGTGGAGCGATGGCGAGGTCAAAATGTGGTCAAGCGTTTGGGTTTCGCCTTTATAGATGAAAGTGTAGCGCTGTTCAGGAGTCATTCCGTCCATAACATGCACCAAGCCGCCATCGCGGAGCGCCTGTAGCGGCGGCGAATTGTAGAAGGAGTTGAGGTCGCCCATCAAAATAAACTTAGCCTGTGGGTCGGATTGCTTGATTTGGTTGATAACCGTCAAGTTCCACTTGGCTTGAGCGATGCGCCGCGGCTCGGTAACCTTTTCTCCGCCAGCCATTGAGGTGAAGTGATTAACTATCACGTACACTTCCAGCGGCTTGCTGCCGCCCTTGACGCGCACGTGGGCAACCAGCGGCGGGCGCGGCGTCAGCCCTTCGGGCGCGTCGTATTGCTTCACATCCAAAATCGCAACCCGGTCAGTGCGGATGAGAAAGCCCACATCAATTCCGCGGCTATCGTGCCCTTCTATCAATTCGGCTTTGTAGTGGTAAGGCTTCAGCACATCGGTCGCTGCGACGTCGTTCAAAACCTTGATGTTTTCCACCTCTTCAACGCCCACAATCAGCGGGAAACCAGCGTAAGCGATAGTATTGGCAACTTTTTGGACGCTGACATGGTACTGCTCGGGCGTGGGCAATGGTGGGTCGTATGGGTTGGGCATGAACGGGTCAAAGAAGTTTTCGGTGTTCCAAGTCATCACGCTGAGCACATCAGCAGGCGCCTGCGGCAAGCGGTTGAGCGGGTGCGGAACCGGCACAACCACAGGCGTTTGGAGCGGCTCAACTTTGTAAGCGCCGTAAGTGTAAGCCAGCGGGCCAACAACAGCCTTGAGATGGTCGCCGGTGGCGGCGCGGTAGGGCATTCCCTCAGCGGAGCGGTAGACTTTCTCCGTGCCGTCGTCCACCATCATCAAGAGGCCGTCAGGGTCGCCGCGGTGGATGTGCTGGCCGTTGTAGCGACTCAGTGCCACAATCGGCGTTTCGCCGTACTTGTTCGTCGGCCCCACGGCAACCACTTCGGCCGGGGTTTCAACCAGCATACCTTCAAGGCTCTCGTCATACTCCAACGCCTTTTGCGGCTCGGTCGGCGGGTTCCACTCAACCGGTTTGGGCAAAGGCAAGTTGTGTCCTTGCACCACAAGATCATCCGCCGCTCCGAGTTCAACCACCGTCTGCTGCCACAATTCCTCAACCTTGCCGGTAACGCGCACAAGGTCGCCCTTGGCTACATCAACACTCACTCGCTCAGGAACGGAGATGAAAATACCCTCGGAAGTTTGCGGGTCGTCATCGGCCTTTTGGTCTTGAATCCAAAAGCCGTTCAGTTCAGGGTAAACGCCAGTAACGATGCCGCCGGTGGTTACGGTTTCGCCCACATACGGTGAGCGGAAGCCGCTGCCCTGAATTGCCCAAATCGGCACAATATCGCCGAGGAAAACGAACCGCGCCGG
>JALUBW010000143.1 GCA_027044735.1 Anaerolineales bacterium | reverse complement strand
CTTCAGCACGATGATGCGGTCGGCGCGGCGGATGGTGCTCAGCCGGTGCGCGATGATGAAACTGGTGCGCCCCTTCAGCAGGGCTTCCATGCCCCGCTGGATGAGCGCCTCGGTGAGGGTGTCTACGCTGGAGGTGGCCTCGTCCATCACGAAAATTTCGGGCTGGGCCAGCACCGCCCGCGCCAGGCTGATGAGTTGCTTCTGGCCGGTGGAAAGCAGGATGCCGCCTTCCCCTACTTCGGTGTCGTAGCCGCGCTCCAGCCGCATGATGAAGTCGTGCGCGCCGGCGATGCGGGCGGCTTCTTCCACTTCCTCGTCGCTGGCGTCCAAACGCCCGTAGCGGATGTTTTCGCGAATCGTGCCGCTGAACAGGTGCGGCGTCTGGAGCACGATGCCGAGGCGGCGGTGCAGGCTTTCTAAAGTGTATTCGCGGTAGTCGCGGCCGTTGATGCGGATGACGCCTTCCCGCGGCTCGTAGAAACGGCACAGCAGGTTGACCAGGGTGGTCTTGCCGCCGCCCGTGGGGCCGACGATAGCGATGGTTTCGCCCGGTTCTACGGTGAGGGAAAAATCGCGGATGACCGGCTTGCGCGGCTCGTACCAGAACGAGACGTGGTCAAATTCAATGGTGCCGAGCAGGGTTTCCGCGGGCACCGCGTCGGCGCGGTCTTTGACCTCGGGTTCGGTATCCAGCAGGCTGAAGATGCGTTCCCCGGCCGCGATGGCGCGCTGCAGTTCGGAAAAGACGCGCGCCAGATCCCGCACCGGCCAGAGGATCATGGTGACGTAGGCCACGAAGGCCTGAATGCCGCCCACGGTGAGCGTGCCGTGCAGGGTTTGCAGGCCGCCGTACCAGACGATGGCCGCGAGCACCAACGCGGCCACGAACTGCACCGCGGGCAAGAACAGCGCCGAAAGCCACGCCGCGCGGTACGAGGCTTCGTACATTTCCCGCGTCAGCACCTGAAACTCGTCCAGATTTTGCTCCTCGCGGTTGAGCGCCTTGATGACGTTCACGCCCATGATGGTTTCGTTGTACGCGCCGGTGATTTGGGCGTTCATGCGGCGGGCGCGGCGGTATTCCGCCAAAATGCGCTTGCGAAACTCGGTGGCGATGTAGACCAACACCGGCACCATGGCCAGCACGATGAGCGCCAGTTTCCAGTTGATGATGAGCATGTAGTAGGTGGCCGCGCCGATGTTGAAGATGCCCCAGATGGTATCCACGAAGCCCCAGGTGATCAGGTCGGCCACTTTTTGGGAATCGGACGTGACCCGCGCAATCAGCCGCCCCACCGACTGGCGCACATAGTAGGAAAGGGAAAGTTCCTGCAGGTGGTTGAAAGTGAGGCGGCGCAGGTCGTAGTTGATGCGCTCGGCGAGGGTGTCGGCGAGGTAGATGAAGGTGAAAACTGCGGCCGCCTGTCCCACCTGCACGATGCCGTACAGCAGCGCCAGCCGATAAAGCGCGTGGACGTCGTGGCGCATGATGCCCTGATCAATGATGCCCTTGTTCAGGTAGGTGAAGTAGGAATCCATCCATGCGGTGAGGCCGATAGCGACCAAAAAGCCCAAGGCGCGCAGCCAGTAGGGGCGCAGCAGCCCCAAAATGCGCCGCACCACGGGCATGGTGATTTGCGAAGTGTATTCTTCCTCTTCAAACGTGGTTTCGGTCATAAGAAGTGCTCCGGTGGTTCAGTGTCAGGTGTTCCAGTGTCAAGTGCTCCGGTGAACAGTGCGCCGTGAGGGGATAATACGACTGGACGACGCAACGACCTAACGACACCACGCCGCCCCTTCAATCTCTTCCCTCAACTCCTCATCAATCTTCGTCTGAATTTCAAAAATCTGCCGATACATGCCCTCCTGCGCCATAAGTTCGGCGTGGGTGCCTTGCTGGACGATGCGGCCTTTGTCCATCACCAGAATCAGGTCGGCGTGCATGACCGACTGGATGCGGTGGGCGATGATGAACGTGGTGCGGCCTTCCATCAGGCGGGCGAGGGCGGAGCGGATGGCGGCTTCGGTTTCGGTGTCTACGCTGGCGGTGGCTTCGTCCAGAATCAGGATGCGGGGGGCTTTGAGCAGCGCGCGGGCGATGGCGACGCGCTGCTTCTGCCCGCCGGAAAGGGTGACGCCCCGCTCGCCGACCACCGTGTCGTAGCCATCGGGGAAAGCCATGATGTCGTCATGGATGGCCGCGGCCTTGGCCGCGGCGATGATTTCCTCGCGCGTCACCTCCCGCCCCGCGCCGTAGGCGATGTTTTCCCAAATCGTGCGGCTGAACAGGAACGGCTCCTGTTCCACAATGCCGATTTGGCGGCGCAGCCACGCCCGCGGGTAACGCTTCAGTTCCACGCCGTCCAGCAAAATGCGCCCCTCGGTGTAATCGTGGAAGCGGGGCAGCAGGTTGACCAGGGTCGTCTTGCCCGAACCGGTGGAACCGAGCAAGGCCACCACCTGCCCCGGCTGGCAGCGGAAGGTGATGTCTTCCAGCGCGGGCACGGTGTCGTCTTCGTAGGTGAAGCCGACGTGGTCGTAGACGATTTCGCCGCGCGGCGGCTCTTTGGGGAGGAAATCGCCCTCGTCCAGCGGTTCGGGCGCTTCCTTCAGGATGTCCACCAGCCGCCCGTAAGAAACCAAGCCGGTGGAACCCTGCACGATCATCCGCCCCAGCCCGCGGATGGGCATGATGAGCCAACTCAGCAGGCCGGTATAGGCCACGAACGCGCCCACGGTGATCTGTCCGTGGATGGCGAGCAGCGCGGCGTAGACAAAGCCGCCCAAAATCTGCGCGCCGATCAAAAGGTCGGAAGCCGGCCAAAACAGGCTGTGCATGAAGGTCAGCCGCTTACCTAAGGTGTATTTGCGCCAGTTTTCGCGCTCAAACTTCTGCTTTTCGTAATCCTGCCGGGCGAAGGCCTTGACCACGCGCACGCCGCTCAGGTTTTCCTGCAGGGTGATGGTGAGGCGCGATTCCTGCTTTTGGTATTCCTCGTAAACCCGCGACACCTTGCGGAAGAAGACCAGCGAAACCGCGAAGATGAACGGCGTCACCAGCACCGAAACCCACGCCAAGCGGGCGTGGAGGTGGTAGATGGCGAGGAAATTGATACCGAAGATGATGAGCAGGCGGCCGATGCCGATGGCTTCGTTGGCGAAGAAACGGCGCACCGCGTCTACATCGGAGGTGACGCGTTCCACCAAATCGCCGGTGGAGACGTGGGTGTGGTAGGCCACGGTGAGGCGCTGGATGTGGTCAAAGAGGTAATCGCGCAGGCGGCGGGCGATGCCTTCGGCGGTGTAGGCCGCGAGACGGCCGGAGAGGAAGGAAAACAGCCCTTGGCCCAAGGCCAGGGCGAT
>JALUBW010000142.1:6908-11570 GCA_027044735.1 Anaerolineales bacterium | reverse complement strand
TTCCCTACCTGCATGGTAAAATTGAGCAATATGGAAACCAAACCCAGCATCGTGAAACTGCATAAGTTTTTCTCGCTTGAAGCCGAGCGGGGGTATGACAACCGCGCGGTAGTGGGCGGCTTGACGCGCGTTTTGGATTCGTGGGAGGGTGAGGCGCGCGCCGAAGGCGTCCCCGAGCCGTTGATTCAGGTGATCCGCGCCCGTTTGCAAGATTACGGCAGGCTGAAGCCGCAGTCGCGCGCTGAAATGTTGCGCGGGCTTTGGCAACGGATTCAGCGCTCTTTGCAACTTCCGGAGGAAATGACGCTCGGCGCGCCTGCAAACGGCCGCCCCGTGCCTCAAAAGCCCCCCGCCGCGGGCAAAGAAAAGCCCGCCGCGCGTCCGCCAGTTCCCCAGCGTGAAAAGCCAAAGCCAAGCGCCCCCGCCGCTCGGCCAAGCGTTCAGCCCATAAGCCTGAGCGAACTGCGCGCTCCCGTTACCGCTGTGCCTAACATTGGCCCCCGGCGGGCAAAAACTTTGGAGCGCCTCGGAATCCGCACCCTGCAGGATTTGCTTTACCACTTCCCCCGCCGCTATGACGACTATTCCACCGTCAAGCCAATCCGCCAACTGCGCTACGGCGATGAGGTCACGGTGCTTGGCACGGTGGAAAGCGTGCAGGTGCGCCAGTACCACACCAAGCACAAACTGGTGGACGTGCTGGTTTCGGATGGGAGCGGCAAAATCCGCGCCCGCTGGTTCAACCAAACTTGGATTGCCGACCGCCTCCGCAAGGGCACGGCAATTGCGCTCGCTGGGAAGGTTGACCAGTTCCTTGGGCGGCTTGTGCTCGTCAACCCCGAATGGGAGCCGGTGGATAAGGAGCAGTTGAGCACGGGGCGCATTGTGCCGGTTTACCCGCTGACCGCAAAAATCACCCAGCGTTGGATGCGGCGGGTGATGAAGGAAGCGGTGGACACTTGGGCGCCGCGCGTCCCCGACCCGCTGCCCGCTGCCCTGCGTGAAGAAAGCGGCTTGCTCCCACTGCCGAGCGCGCTCCAGAAAGTGCACTTCCCCGAAAATTGGGATGATGTGACCAAAGCGCGCAACCGCCTTGCCTTTGACGAGGTGTTTTACCTGCAATTGGGCTTGCTTCAGCAAAGGCACAGGCGCAAAAGCCAGAAAGCCCGTCGCTTTGAGGTGAGCGACGAATGGCTGGAGGAACGGCTGAGGCGGCTTCCGTTTACGCTTACGGGGGCGCAAAGGCGGGCGCTGGAGGAAATCCGCCGCGATTTGGCTTCGGGTGCTCCGCTCAACCGCTTGCTTCAGGGCGATGTGGGCAGCGGCAAGACGGTGGTTGCGGCGTTAGGCATGGCGATTGTGCTCGCAGGCGGGGCGCAGGGCGCGTTGATGGCGCCAACCGCCATTTTAGCCGAACAGCACTTCCGCAACTTGCAACGCTTCCTTGCCGATGAAGAAGGCGTGGTCGCGCCCGAGCAAATTCGCCTTTTGGTGGGCAACACGCCTGCAGCCGAGCGGCGCGAAATTCTGGAGGGCTTGCGGAGCGGCGCAGTGAAGGTCTTGGTGGGCACGCACGCTCTCATTGAAGACCCCGTTCAGTTCGCCGATTTGCAATTTGTGGTGATTGATGAACAGCACCGCTTTGGTGTGCGCCAGCGGGCGGCGTTGCGCGCCAAGGGAGATAACCCGCACATGCTGGTAATGACGGCGACGCCCATCCCCCGCACTTTGGCGCTCACGATTTACGGCGACTTGGATATCAGCGTGATGGACGAAATGCCGCCCGGACGCAAGCCGGTGGAAACTTACCTGCTGATGCCGCGCGAGCGTGAACGCGCCTACACCCTCATCCGCCGCGAGGTGGAGCGCGGCCATCAGGCGTTTGTGATTTACCCGTTGGTGGAAGAAAGCGAAGCGCTGGAAAACACGCCCGCCGCGGTCAAAGCCCACCGCATTTTGCAGGAAGAGGTCTTCCCCGACCTCAAGGTGGGCTTGTTGCACGGTAAAATGAAAGCGGATGAAAAGGACGAAGTGATGCGGCGCTTCCGCGACGGCGAGTATCACATTTTGGTTTCCACCGCCGTTGTGGAAGTGGGCGTGGATGTGCCGAACGCGACGGTGATGCTGATTGAGGGCGCGAACCGCTTTGGATTGGCGCAGTTGCACCAATTCCGCGGACGGGTTGGGCGTGGTGGTCAGCGTGCCTATTGCCTGCTCATCCCCGAAACCGAAAACGCCGTTGAGGAAAACGAGCGCCTCAAAGCCCTGACCGAGACCAACAACGGCTTTGTGCTCGCCGAAAAAGACCTGCAGCAGCGCGGGCCGGGCGAATTTTTCGGCACGCGGCAATCGGGGTACGGCTTTGGGGCAATGCGCCTGCAAATGGCTAATATGCTGAACGTGCACCTGATTGAGAAAGCGCGCGCCCTCTCGCAGCGTGTGATTGAAGCCGACCCCGAACTCCAATTGCCCGAGCACAGGCTTTTAGCCGAGCGCTTGGAGCAATTTTGGAGCAATGGACAAGGAGAGATGAGTTGAGCATAAAAGCCGTCTTTCCGGGCAGTTTTGACCCGATTCACTACGGGCACATTGACATTGCATTGCGGGCGGCGCGGTTGTTTGATGAATTGGTAGTTGCGGTTTACGACCGCCCGCTGAAAAACCTGATTTTTAGCCCAGAAGAGCGCATCGCACTGGTGGCTGAGGCATTTGCCGACCAGCCGAACATCACGGTTACGGGGTATAGCGGGCTCACGGTGGAATTTTGTCGTCGCGTGGGCGCACAGGTGATTGTGCGCGGCTTGCGCGTTTTTTCGGATTTTGAAAGTGAATTCCGTATGGCGCTGGCAAACAACCGCCTCGCGCCCGAAATTGAGGTGGTGGCTCTGATAACGCGTGAGGAGCACACCTTCCTTTCCTCAACCACCGTGCGCGAAATTGCCTCGCTCGGTGGCGATGTGAGCACAATGGTGCCGCCGCACGTGGCAAAAGCCCTGAAAAGGCGCTTTGCACAAATGAGCGAAAGCCAGCACTTGGAGCAGGTTACTTCACTTAGAGACTGAAACCGTTGCCCCGCTCGGCTCAAAAATTGCACGGCTTAGTGCATCCGTTGTTCATCAGCAAGGGAGAGAAAAATGGACATTTTGGAATTGGTTGACCGTTTGGAAGAACTTTTCAACGAAAGCCGCGCCGTGCCTTTCACCCACAGTGTGATAGTTGACGAAGACCGCATGTTAGACATCATAGACCAAATGCGCGTCACCATCCCCGAAGAGGTGAAGCAGGCGCGCGAGGTACTCAACCAGCGCGACCGCATCTTAGCCCGTGCCAAAGAAGAAGCACAACGCACAATTCAATTGGCGCAAGAAGAGCGCAAGAAAATTGTGCAAGATCACGCCATAGTGCACGATGCAATGGCAGAAGCCGAGCGTATAAGGGCTGAGGCCTACGCCGAAGCCGTTGCAATCCGTCGCGAAGCCGATGAATACGCTATGCGCACCCTTCAGGAATTGAGCACTCGTTTGGAGCACCTGCTGGCCGAGGCCAACAAAGGCATTCAGGTGCTACAGCGGCTTTCCGAAGAAGAAGTCGTCCCGCCTAAAGAGGAAGATGCTGAAATCGGGGACGAAACCTAACACCATGCACATGGTATAATGAAGGCGCTCGCCCCCATAGCTCAGTGGATAGAGCGTCGGCCTCCGGAGCCGAAGACCCGCGTTCGAGTCGCGGTGGGGGCATTAATCACCTGCGGTACAGAGATGCTTTCACCGTTCCGAATGGCAATAATGGGGTAAATTAAAGCATTGCCGTTGGAGCGGCTTGACACGCTATTGCTGTTGTGCTAACGTTTGCAACAAACGCATTTTTGAGTTGTTATTTTTTCTCCAAGAGGAGGCTGTAAATGGCAAAATCCCGCAATCAATTGCTTGTAGAGCGGCTACGGGAACTCCAAGCGTCTTCCCCCGATATTGAAGCATCCGCAATTGTGAGCGTTGACGGCTTGAGCATTGCCTCGGCTCTGCCGCAAGGTATAGAAGAAGACCGTGTTTCTGCCATGTCGGCTGCTATGCTCTCACTCGGCGAGCGCATAGCAGCAGAATTGGGACGGGGGGCACTTCAGCAGGTTTACATCAAGGGCGAAAACGGCTATGTGGTGCTGATGTCTATCGGTGAAGAGGCTGTGCTGACCGCCTTGGCGCGTGAAAAGGCTAAACTTGGCCTTATTTTCTTGGATATGCGCCGCGCGGCGGAAGATATTGCCAAGCTCATCTGAGAAAGAGGCTTTATCATGGACCCAATCCCGGAAAGTGGATATTATTATCCAAACAAAATAGCGCGTATCATTTTGCACGCCTTGGAAGACGTGATGGGCACTAATGGCTTGAACGCCATTCTCAATTTAGCCCATCTTTCGCACTTAATTGACAACCCGCCGCCCGACAATTTGGCAAAAGAGTTTGATTTTGCATACCTGTCTTCCATAAACTTGGCGCTGGAGGAAATGTACGGGCCGCGTGGAGGGCGTGCGTTGGCATTGCGCGCCGGCAGGGCGGCATTTGCCGAGGGCTTGCGCAATTTTGGCGCTTTAGCGGGCGTTGGCGATTTGGCCTTCAAAGTGTTGCCTTTGAGCGCCAAACTACGCATAGGCCTGCCGGCTATGGC